>DATBLK010000233.1:0-3182 GCA_036555405.1 Anaeromyxobacteraceae bacterium | reverse complement strand
AGAGGGCCTGGGCGAGGGGGTGCGCGCGACCCCGACCGCGACGCAGGGCCAGGGGGCAGCGGCGGCTCCGGTCCCGCCGCCTCCTCCCTCGCCCGCCTCCCTGCGCAAGTCGCAGCAAGGGGAGGACCTGGTCCGGGCGGGCGACTGGCGCGGCGCGCTCTTCGCCTTCCAGGAGGCCGTGAACCTGAGCCCCCGGAGCGCCGCGCCGCGCCTGCGGCTCGGCGACGCCTACGAGAAGCTCGGCTACCACGACGAGGCCGCGAAGCAGTTCGACCTGGCGGCGGCCCTCGAGCCGCCCGGGGTCGAGGCCCAGCGCCGCGCGGAGCGCGCCCGCGCCGCCAGGGAAGGCCGCGCGCCCCCGCCGGAGCCGGCGGCGGCGCAGCCCCGGCCGCCCGGACCACCCGACACGCCGGCGGCCGGCGCCTACGAGCAGGGCGTGTCCTTCGTCTCCCGCGGGCAGTACGCCGAGGCGCTCGCCGCGCTCGACGAGGCGATCCGGCGCGACCCGCGGCTGCCGGTCGCCTACACGGCGCGCGGCGCCGCGCTCTTCGGGCTGGGGCGCTACGTGGAGGCGGCCGGGGACTACCGGACCGCGCTGGCGCTCGATCCGGCGCAGGCGACGCCGCTCTTCGGCCTGGGCGAGTGCTACCGGCTGCTGCAGCAGCCGGCCGCGGCGGTGGAGCACTACGGCCGCTACGTGCAGTCGGTGGCGCCGGACGCGCGCGAGGACCTGCGGGGAGAGGCCCGGGCGCGGATCGGCGAGCTCGGCGGGCGCTGAGCTTCAGCCGGCGACGAGCGCCAGCGCGGCCGCCGCCAGGAGCAGCGCCGCGGCGACCGGGGCGCTGCTCGGGCGCGCCGCCGGCCCGGGCGCGGGCCCCGCGGGGGGATCGGCGGAGAGCACCTCGAGCGCCAGCAGCGTCCGCCCGACGGCCAGCCGATCGCCGGGCCGGAGGCGCCGCGGCCGCCTGCGCAGCCGCCGGCCGTTCACGGCGACGCCGTTCTTGCTCTCGAGGTCCTGGACCTCGATCCCGCCGGGCGCGCGCCGGACGCGCGCGTGGAGCCGCGAGGCCAGGGCGTCGGGGAGCTGGAGCGTCGCCTGGCCTCCGCGCCCCAGCGTCTCCTCCGCGCCGAGGGCGAACAGGCGACCGGGGAGGGGCCCCTCGACGACGCGGAGGGCGGGACCCAGGAGCGGCTCCCCGGCCGCGGCCCGGCGCAGGATCGAGGCGGCGAGCGTGCGCGTGCCCGCGGGGGACATGCGCCGGAGCGGCGAGCAAGCCGCGCGCCACCGCGCCGCGCCGGAGGTCACCGGCCATCCCCCGCCTGCGCCGGCCGCAGCGCGGACCGGGGGGCACCCGCCGGACGCGGCTCCGGCCGGGGTCCCTCGTTCCACAGCCGCCAGGCGTCGATCGCCCCCCCGGCCTCCGCCCGCCAGACCCGCTCCCCGTCCGACAGGAACCGGATCGCCCCTTCGTCCGTCCGCAGCACCGTCGCGCCGGCCGACGCCCAGCGCTCCACGACCTCGGGCGCCGGAAGGCCCCAGGGATTGCGGCCCACGGAGATGACCGCCCACCGGGCGCCGGCGGCGGCGACGAGCGCGGGCGCCGAGCTGGTCCGCGAGCCGTGGTGAGCCACCTTCACGACGTCGGCCGCCAGGGGCGCGGCCCGGGCGAGCAGCGCCCGCTCCCCCTCCGCCTCCACGTCGCCGAGGAGGAGGAAGGCGACGCGCCCGTGCTCCACCCGCAGGACGAGCGACGCGTCGTTCTCGCTCCAGTGCCCGGCGTCCGGCGGCGGGCCGAGCGCGAGGAGGCGGACGCCGGCGCGCTCCAGCGAGGCGCCGCGCGGCCAGCGCTCGAGCGGAAGCCCGGCCAGCGCCGCCGCGACCTCGCCGTCCCCGGTCCTCCCGTTCCCCAGGAACGAGCCCGGCGGCGCGGCGCGGAGCGCGGTGGCGAGGCCCAGGGCGTGGTCCGGGTGCGGGTGGGTCAGCACCGCGAGCCAGGGCCGGGCCACGCCCGCGTCGCGGAGGAAGGGGAGGAGGTCGCGCGCGCCCGGGTCGCGCCGGCCGCGCGGGTCGCCGCCGCCGTCGACCAGCGCCGCGGCGCCGTCCGGGAGGCGGAGGACGGCCGCGTCGCCCTGTCCCACCGAGAGGAAGGTGACCTCGAGCAGGCCGCGCCGCGCCGCGGCAGCCTCGCGGGCCGCGCCCGGCGCCCAGAGCGAGACCGCGAAGAGGAGCGCGCCGGCGAGACGCCGGCGTCCTCGCAGGACCGCGGCCGCGCCGAGCCCCAGGTAGGCCGCGCCCAGGCCCAGGGGCCCCGGCGAGGCGAGCCCGATCGCCGCCCAGGCCGGCGCGGCGAAGAGGTCGTTCACGGCCAGGAGGAGCGAGGCCAGCGGCCGCGCGACCCAGAGGAGGGGCAGGGCGAGCGGAGGCGCCGCGGCGGCGGCGAGCGCGGCCGCGGCGGCGACCACGGTCAGCGCCGAGCCGACGGGAACGCCGAGGAGGTTGGCCGCCGGGGCGAGGAGGGAGAGGCGGCGGAAGTGGAAGGCGACGAGCGGAGCGGTGGCGAGCGTCGCCGCCAGCCCGGCCGCCGCCGCGCCCAGGGCCGCCTCGCAGGCCCGCCCGGCGCGGGAACGGCCGGGCCGGAGCGGGAGGGCGGCCCGGATCGGCCCGGTGAGGACCGCGAGCCCGGCGACGGAGGCGAAGGAGAGCTGGAGCGAGACGTCGTGGAGCGCTCCGGGGTCGGAGGCGAGGACCAGGAGGAGGCCGGCGGCCAGGGCGGAGAGGGCGTCGGGCTCGCGGTCGAGCAGCGCCGCCGCGAGGAGGAGCGCCGCGACGACGGCCGAGCGGACCACGGGGACGTCGGCGCCGGTCGCGAGCGCGTAGAGGGCGGCGACCGGCAGCGCCGCCGCGGCGGCGAGGCGCCTGGGGTCGAGCCGGGCGGCGACGGCGTCGAGGCGGAGCAGGAGGGCGCGGAGGAGCCGGTAGGAGCCGAGCGCCACCACCGCGAGGTGGAGGCCGGACACCGAGAGGATGTGAGCCAGCCCGCTCCGGGCGAAGGCCTCCGTCGTGGGCGGGTCGAGCGCCGAGCGGTCTCCGGAGCCCATGGCGGCGACGAGCGCCGCCTCGCGCCTCGGCAGCGTGGCGAGGGCGGCCGCCGCGAAGCGCGTCCGCCCGGCCTCGAGCCAGG
>DATBLK010000231.1:0-15224 GCA_036555405.1 Anaeromyxobacteraceae bacterium | reverse complement strand
GCGTCGAGCTTCCCGTCGCGATCGCCGCGGAGCTTCTCCACGTCGGGGAAGAGCTCGGGGCGCGTCCTGCCGCGGTTGAAGATCGTCACCGCGTGGCCGCGGCCGCGCGCCGCCTCGACGAGCGCGGGCCCGAGGAAGGCCGTGCCGCCGAGGATCAGCAGGCGGAGCTTTCCGGGGGCGGCGGCGGACCCGCCCCCTGCGGCGCGGGCGGCGCCGGCGGCGAGGGCGGAGCCTGTGGCGGCGAGGAACTGGCGTCGGCCCAGTGGCACGGGGGCACCTAGGCGTCGACGGCGCGCAGGAGCGCCTTGCGCTGCGCCTCGCCGAGGGGCGGGAGCGAGCCCGCCCGGGCGTCGTCGTCCATGTGCTCCGGCTTCGCGGTGGCGGGGATGACGCAGGTGACGGCGGGGTGCGAGAGGATGAACTGGAGGAGGAGCTGCGCCCAGCTCGCCGCCCCGGCCTCCGCGGCGGCGGCCGGCAGCGGCTTCCCGCGCAGCCGCCGCAGGAGCTCCCCTTGCTCGAAGGGGCGCATCACCAGCACCGCGGCGCCGCGGTCCCTGCAGGCGGGGAGGAGGCGCGCCTCGGCCTGGCGGACCGCGGCCGAGTAGGGGAGCTGGACGAAGTCCACGCCCTCCTCGCGCACGATGCGCTCGAGGTCCCCCATGGCCCCGAGCGCGTGGTGGGTGATCCCGACGTGGCGGATGCGGCCCTCGGCCTTCCAGGCGCGGAGGGTCGCCAGCTGGGTGCGCCAGTCCACCAGGTTGTGGACCTGGAGGAGGTCGATGCGGCCGCCCATGCGCCGCTCCGACTCGCGCATCTGGGCCTGGCCCTCGGCCTTCCCGGAGGTCCAGACCTTGGTAGCCACGAAGGCGCGGCCGTGCTCGGGCGTGCCGCGGAGGAGGTCGCCCACCACCGCCTCGGCGCGCCCGTACATCGGCGAGCTGTCGATGACCCTGCCCCCGGCGGCGAAGAGGCGCCGCAGGACCTCGCGGAGCGGCGCCCGCTCGGTCTCGCCGCCGCCGACGTCGAAGGTCTGCCAGGTGCCGAGGCCGACCACGGGGATGGGCTCGCCGGTCCTGGGGTGGGGGCGGGTCTGCATGGAGGGACTCGCGGGGAGGGCGCGCGGGAGCGCCAGCGCCGCGGCGGCGGCGGCGGAGCGCCGCAGGAAGGCGCGGCGCCCGGCGTCAGCGGGCGACCTCGAGCGCGGCATGGCGCCTGCGGAGATAGCGCGCCACGAGGAGCCAGGCCACCGCCAGGGGGGTCGCGGCCAGGGCCGCTCCGGTGAGCCCCAGCCCCAGCCCGGACAGGGCCCTCCACCCCCAGGCGCTGAGGACGTCGCCCCCGCGGTAGACGACGGTGTCGATGAAGCTCTTCGCCTTGTACTTCTCCTCCCGGACCACGACGGTGAAGAGGACCTCCCGGGCCGGCCGCTCCACGGCGAAGTGGACCGTCCGCCGGAGCGCCTGCACGCTGGTGACGACGAGGAGGCCGGGCCAGGCGGCGGTGGCGACGAGGCCCCCGGCGGCGATGACCGGGTGCACCGCGAGCGCGAACCCCAGGCCGAGCAGGGCGAGGATACGGCCGGTGGCGAGGGACTGGAGCGCCAGCGCCCCCAGGTTCACGGCGAGGTCCACTGCGGCGAAGAGCCGCGTCCGGGCCGCGGGATCCCGGACCAGGTCGGAGACCAGCCGGGCCTGCTGGAAGTAGATGATCGTGGCGCTGGCGGTGAAGCAGAGCGTCTGGGCGGCGAGGGCCAGGAGGTAGGGGCTCCGGGCCACCGCGGCGAAGCCGGCCAGGGAACCGCCCCCCACCGCCTCCGCGGCCGCCCGGCCGCGGGTGGCCCAGCGCGAGAGCCGGCCGGCGCAGCGGGCCGCGACCTCGAGGAGCAGGGCGGACACCAGGAGCAGGTTGGCGACGCCGACTGTGCCGACGAGCCCCACGGCCAGGACCGGGCCGCACAGCGCCCCCAGGCTCCCGCCGCCGGCGATGAAGCCGAAGAGCCGCTTCCCCTGCTCGCTCGTCCAGAGGTCGGCCATGTAGCTCCAGAAGACGGAGACCACGAAGAGGTTGTAGACGCTGACCCAGACGAAGAAGGCGCGGGCCACCTGCTCGCGGGCCACGCCGGCGCGCAGCAGGAGCCAGAAGGCGACGAGGTTCAGGAGGAAGAAGCGGTAGACGACGGGGATGGCGCGGGCGCGCGGCACCCGGGCCACGAGCCAGGAGTAGAGCGGCACCGCGACGAGCATCGCCAGGAAGGTGCCGGTGAAGGCCCAGGGCAGGTTCTCGACGCCGCCGCGGATGCCCATCTCCTCGCGCACCGGGCGGACGAGGTAGTAGCCGCACAGGAGCGTGAAGAAGTAGGCGAAGGACCAGAGGACCGCGCCGCGCTCCTCGGGCCGGGCCAGGGAGAGGCGGCCGAGGAGGCCGCGCGCCGGCTCGCTCACCTCGCGTCCCCGCGCTGCAGCCGGCGGTAGGCGGCGAGGTGGCGCAGCGCCTCGGGGCGGCGGCCCAGTCGCTCGAGGATGCGCGCGGCGTTGAAGTGGGCGTCGGCCTGCGCGGGGTCGGCCGCCAGGCAGCGGGCGTAGGCGAGGAGCGCATCGCCGTCGCGCCGCTGGTCCTCGAGCGACACCCCGAGGTCGAAGAGCGCCACCGCGTCGCCGGGCCGGGCGTCGAGCGCCCGGCGGTAGTGGCCCTCGGCGGCGGGCGCGTCGCCCGCCTCGTGGAGGAGGCGGCCGAGGTTCAGGTTGGCACCGGGGTGGTCGGGGTCGAGCTCCAGCGCCCGGGCGTAGGCGCGGCGCGCCTGCTCGGGAGCGCCCGCCTCGAGGTCGCAGCCCCAGGCGTAGAAGGCCTGGGCGTCGAGGCCGCTCGGGTCGGTGGCGCTCGCCGCCTCGCGCAGCAGCGGCGCCACCCGGTCGCCCAGCGAGGAGACGGCGAAGTCGAAGAGGGCCTGGCCCGACTCCGGCCGCCAGGCGCCCCGCCCGTCGCGGACCACCACCCGGTCCCCGTCGGCGGAGATGCGGACCGAGGCGAGCGAGCGCCCGGCGGGAAGCCGCGCCCGGAGGCTGGCGAGCGCCCGGCGCAGGCGCGCCGCCGGGACGCGGGCGGAGGCGAGCCCGGCGGCAGCCCGCAGGAGGACGAGGTCCTGGAAGGAGAACAGGAGCGCGCCGCCGGGGCCGCGGCGCGGCTCCACCAGGCCGGCGCGGGCCAGGGCGCGGACGCGGGCCGGCGCCAGGCCGAGCATGCGGGCCACGTCGCGGGTGCGATACCCCCACATCGGCTACTTCTTCGCGGCGCGCCCCTTCGGCTCCTCGCGCGGCGCGCGCTTGGCCGGGCGGCGCTCGGCCGGGGGCTCGGCGGCGGCCTCCGCGGGCTGCCCCGGCGCACCCGCCTCCGCGGCCGGCGGCCGGGCGGCGGCGAGGCTCGCCTTCAGCGCCTCCATGAGGTCGATGACCTGGGCGCGCGGTGCCTCGGCCGGGGCGGCGGAGATCTCCTGCCCCTGGACCTTCTGCTCGATGAGGGCCAGCGTGCGCTGCTTCACCTCGTCGCGGTAGGCCTCGGGCTTGAAGTCCGGGCTCGAGGTCTGCTCCACGAGCTGGAGGGCGAGCTGCACCTCCGCCTCCTGGAGTCCGGCGTCCGAGATCGGGACGTCGGCCAGCGGCCGCACCTCGTCGGCGTAGTAGAGCTGCTGCATGACGAGGCGGCCGGCGGCGGCGCGGATCAATACCAGGTACTGCTTGCCGCGGGCCGCGTAGCGCGCCAGCGCCGCCTTCCCCGAGCGCTGCAGCGCCTCGGCGAGGAGCCGGTAGGCCTTGTCGCCGCCCTTGTCGGGTCCGAGGTAGTACGCCTTCTCGTAGAAGACGGCGTCGACCTGCTCGGCGGGGACGAACTCGGCGATCTCGATGGCCTGGGTGGCGGCCTGCTCCAGGGTCTTCAGCTCCTCGGCGCTGAAGGTGACGTAGCGGTCCTTCTGGACCTCGTACCCCTTCACCATCGCCTCGCGGGGCACGACCTCGCCGTCCTGCGGGCACAGGTACTGCTGCTTCAGTCGCGAGCCGCACTTCCCGTGGAGGAGGTTGAAGGAGATCGCCGCCTGGGGCTCGGTGGCCGCATAGAGCTTCACCGGGATGGAGACCAGCCCGAAGGAGACGGTTCCGGTGGCGATGGATCGCGGCGCCATGGCCGGCATTATATGGACGGCGTGGGCGGCAGGCCCGAAACCGGACCGCTGGCGCGATATCGCCAGAAGCGGGGCGCCTCGCGGACACCGGAACCCTTCGGGGCCGTGCACCCGGAGTCGACGGCGGGCGGCGGGGGCCGCTTCGTCGTCCAGAAGCACGCCGCCCGGCGTCTCCACTACGATTTCCGGCTGGAGCTCGGCGGCGTGCTGAAGAGCTGGGCCGTGCCCCAGGGGCCGAGCGCCGACCCGGCCGACCGGCGCCTGGCGGTGGCGGTGGAGGACCACCCGGTGGAGTACGCGGACTTCGAGGGCGTGATCCCGAAGGGCGAGTACGGCGCCGGCCCGGTCATCGTCTGGGACCGCGGCGCCTGGAGGCCGCTCGAGGACCCGGAGGAGGGCCTGCGGCGCGGGAAGCTGCTCTTCACGCTCCACGGCTACAAGCTCCGGGGCGAGTGGACGCTGGTGCGGACCCGGCGCGATCCCAAGGAATGGCTCCTCATCAAGCACCGCGACGCCCACGCCGACCCCGGGCGGACGCGGCCGCCGGGGGAGGGCTCGGTCCTCTCCGGCCTGGCGCTCGAGGAGCTCCGCGACGGCTCGGCGCGCGCCGCCGCCATCGAGGCCGAGCTGGAACGGCTCGGCGCTCCGCGCCGGCCGGTGGACCTCGAGCGGGTCCGGCCCATGCTCGCCGAGCCGGGCGCCGAGCCCTTCAGCGACCCGGCCTGGATCTTCGAGCTCAAGTGGGACGGGTGGCGGGCGCTGGCGGCGCGGGAGGGGCGCGAGGCCCGCATCCGCTACCGCAGCGGGGCCTCGGCCGAGGGGGCCTGGCCGGAGATCGAGCGGGCGCTCCAGGCGCTGCCCTTCGAGCGCTTCCTCATCGACGGGGAGATCGTGGTCCTCGACGAGGAGGGGAAGCCCTCCTTCGCGCGGCTCTCGCGCCGGGCGCGCCTGCGCCGCCCCGAGGCCGAGCGGGCCGCGGTGGCCGAGCCGGGGACGCTGGTGGCCTTCGACCTGCTGGCGTTCGGCCCGTTCGACCTCCGGCCGCTGCCGCTCTCGGCGCGCAAGGAGCTCCTGCGGCGCATGCTCCCGCGCGAGGGGCCGCTGCGCTGGGCCGACCACGTGGAGGGGGAGGGGGAGGCCTTCTTCCGGGCGGTGCGGGAGCAGGGCCTCGAGGGCGTGGTGGCGAAGCGGGCCGACGCGCCCTACCGCGAGGGACGCTCGCCCCTGTGGCGCAAGGTGCGGGCCGAGCGCACCGGGGACTTCGCGGTCGTGGGCTACACCGCGCCGGGGAGCGCGGCCCGCGCCGGCCTGGGGGCGCTGCACCTCGCGGCGCACGACGGACGCGGGCTCCGGTACGCGGGAAGCGTGGGCACGGGCTTCACCGACCGCGAGCTCGGGGATCTGCGCGCCCGCCTCGAGCCTCGCCGCCGGCGCGACCCGCCCTGCTCCGGGCCGGTTCCGGCGGGCCGGGGGAACGTCTGGGTCGAGCCGGAGCTGTGCGTCGAGGTCCGGTATCTGGAGCGGACCGAGGAGGGCCTGCTCCGCCACCCGGCCTTCGTCCGGCTGCGCGAGGACAAGAAGCCGGAGGAGTGCCCGTGGGAGGGGGAGGAGCCGGGCGAGACAGCGCCCGCGTCCCCCTCACCCTTGCCCTCTCCCCCTGCGGGGGAGAGGGGAAGCGAGCACGGGGGCACACACCCTCCGGCGAAGGGGGGAAGAGAGCTCGGGGACACTCCCCCTCTCCCCCGCTCGGCGGGGGAGAGGGCCGGGGTGAGGGGGTCCTCGACGCCGGCCCCCGCTGTTCCGCCCGCGGAAGACCAGCCCGTCCTCACCAACCTCGACAAGGTCTTCTTCCCCGAGGACGGCCTCACCAAGGGCGACCTCCTCGCCTGGTACCGGCTCGCGGCTCCCTGGATGCTCCCCTGGCTCCGCGACCGCCCGCTGGTGCTGACGCGCTTCCCCGACGGCATCCACGGGAAGTCCTTCTTCCAGAAGGACGCGCCGGCGTGGACGCCGGCCTGGGTCCGCCGGGTGCGCGTCTGGAGCGAGGAGCGCGGCGCCGAGGTCGACCACTTCGTCTGCGACGACGCGCGGACGCTGCTCCACCTCGCCAACATGGGCACCATCCCCATCCACGTCTGGGCGAGCCGCGCGCCGGAGCTGGGCCGGCCCGACTGGTGCGTGCTGGACCTCGACCCCAAGGACGCGCCGTTCCGCCACGTCGTCGAGATCGCCCTGGCCCTGCGCCGCCTCTGCCGCTCCATCGGGCTCCCCTGCCACCCCAAGACCACCGGCCAGTCGGGCCTCCACCTCCTCCTCCCCCTCGGCGGCCAGCTCACGCACGAGCAGGCGCGGCAGCTCGCCGGGCTCCTCGGCCGGCTCGTGGCCGAGGAGCTCCCCGAGATCGCCACCCTGGTGCGGACGCCGTCGGCCCGCGGCGGGCGCGTCTACGTGGACACGCTCCAGAACGGCCAGGGGAAGACCATCGCCGCGCCCTACTGCGTCCGCCCGCGCCCCGGCGCGCCGGTGTCGGCCCCGCTGCGCTGGGCCGAGGTGGGGCCGGCCCTCGACCCGGCGAGCTTCACCATCCGCACGATGCCGGGGCGGCTGGCGCGGATGCGGCGCGACCCGGCCCTGGCGGTGCTCGGGGAGAAGCCGGACATCCTGGGCGCGCTGGAGAAGCTCAGGCGGAGGATCGGGGAGTGAGCGTCGGGGTCCAGAGCCGGGTCACGGATCACGGGTCAGGATCACGGGTACGGCCGCGGCCGCGGCTTCGGCCGCGGGCGCGGGGACGGCGTGCGTCCCCAGGACCTCCATCATCGCGCGGGCGAGCGCCGGCCCCGTCCCCTCCTCCTCGTGCTTGAAGTAGACGAACGCCTCGGCCCAGCGCTGCGCCAGGATCCGCTCCGCCCAGGACCGCAGCGCCGCGGCGTCGTAGCCCGGGGCCCGCAGCCGCAGGTAGCCGAAGGGCGCGGTGGGGGTGAACGGCGTCTCGCGCTCGCCGTCGTGGGCGACGACGAGCGCGGCCCCGCGGGCGGAGAGCGCGGCGAGGACGTCGTCGGAGAGCCAGCTCGGGTGGCGGAACTCGAAGGCGGGCCGGCCGGCGGCGGGGAGGAGCGCGAGGAAGTCCCCCAGGCGCGCCAGGTCCTTCTTGAGATTCGGCGGGAGCTGCCAGAGCACCGGCCCGAGCGCCGGGCCCAGGCCGGCCGCCGTCCGGTGGAAGTGCGCGGCCTCCTCGGCGACCTCCCGGAGCCGCTTGTGGTGGGTGATGCGCTGCGGCCCCTTGAGCGCGAAGGCGAAGCCCGCCGGCACCTGCGCGCGCCAGGACTCCAGGAGCCGCGCCGTCGGCATCCGGTAGAAGGTCGCGTTGATCTCCACCGTCGGGAGGCGCGCCGCGTAGAGGCCGAGGAGGTCGGGTCCGCGCGCGCCGGCCGGGTAGAAGGTGCCCCGCCAGGACGGGTAGCTGAAGCCGCTCGTGCCGCACAGGACCCGCACCCGGGATCGGTAGCGCAGCGGGGACCGCCGCGCTAGCATCGCCGCGCGGAAAGGGGGCGGCATGACCTGGTGGGCGTGGATCCTCGTCGGCATCGGGCTGCTGGTCGTCGAGATGGTCGCGCCCGGCGGCCTCTTCGCCCTCTTCTTCGGCATCGGCGCCCTGGCCACCGGGGCCCTCGTCGGCGCGGGGCTCGGAGGGCCGACCTGGCTCCAGTGGATCTTCTTCGCCGGCCTCTCGCTGCTCCTCCTCGCGTTCCTTCGGCGCCGCTGGCGCGGGAAGCTCGGCGCCGGGGCGCCGGTGGACGGCATCGCCGGCGAGGCGGCGGTGGTCGTCGCCGCGGTGCCGGCGGGCGGCGTGGGCCAGGCCGAGCTCCGCGGCACCCCCTGGGAGGCGCGCAGCGTCTCCGGGGAGCCCATCGGCCTCGGGACGCGTTGCCGCGTGGAGAAGGTCGTCGGCCTCACCCTCTACCTGCGCCCGGAGTGAACGGAGGAACCATGAACGCCGCGCTCTTCGTCGCCGTCCTCCTCGCGGTCTTCGCCATCGTGGTGGTGGTGAAGACCGCGGTGGTCGTTCCCCAGCAGGCCGCCTTCGTCGTCGAGCGGCTCGGGAAGTTCAGCGGGGTCCTGGAGGCCGGGTTCCACGTGCTCCTGCCCTTCGTGGACGTCATCCGCTACCGGCACACGCTGAAGGAGCAGGCCGTCGACATCCCGGAGCAGATCTGCATCACCAAGGACAACGTCCAGGTGGCGGTGGACGGCATCCTCTACCTCAAGGTCCTGGACCCGCAGCGCGCCAGCTACGGCATCTCCGACTACTACTTCGCCATCAGCCAGCTCGCCCAGACGGCGCTGCGGAGCGAGATCGGGAAGATCGACCTCGACCGGACGTTCGAGGAGCGGGCCCACATCAACGGCATGGTGATCGCGGAGCTCGACAAGGCCACCGGCCCCTGGGGCGTGAAGGTCCTGCGCTACGAGATCAAGAACATCACCCCGCCCAAGGACGTGCTCCTGGCCATGGAGAAGCAGATGCGGGCCGAGCGGGAGAAGCGGGCCGTCATCCTCGCCTCCGAGGGCGAGCGGGAGGCCGTCATCAACAGCGCCGAGGGCAAGAAGCAGGAGGTCATCAAGGCCTCGGAGGCGAAGCGGACCCAGCAGATCAACGAGGCCCAGGGAGAGGCCGAGGCCATCCTGGCGGTGGCCGGGGCCACCGCCGAGGGCCTGCGGCAGGTGGCGGTGTCCATCGGGGCGCCCGGCGGCCACGAGGCGGTGCAGCTCCGCGTCGCCGAGCAGTACGTGACCCAGCTCGGGAACCTCGCCCGGCACGGGAACACGCTGGTCCTGCCGGCGAACCTCTCAGACGTGGGCTCGATGATCGCCCTGGCGATGAACATCTTCCGCGGCGGCGGCCCGGCGCCGCTCCCGACGACGCCCGCCGGACCGCCCGCGGGGCTGCCGCGCCCGCCGCGTCCGCCGGGCCTGTGACCGCGCTCCTTCGCCGACCAGGCCGGCGAAAGCGCCGACATTCGGGCGCCCCCCGGGGCCGCGGCGGGACTATGATCGCGGGGTGCCGCGCACCCGACTCCGCGTCATGAGCTACAACGTCCGCTACTTCGGCCACGCGCTGAAGGGCCTGGCCTCGACCCGCCGCTCGCAGCGGGCCATCGCCGAGCGCCTCGCCCGGCTCGACCCGCCCGCCGACGTCGTCTGCCTCCAGGAGATCGAGACCATCTCCCTGCGGTCCCGCGTCGCCTTCGCCCGGGCCCGGCCGCGGGAGACGCAGCTCGAGGCCTTCCTGCGGGAGGTCGGCGCCGCCTGGGCGGCGCGGGACCGCTTCTCGCCCTACGACGGCTACTACTTCCGCGCCCACGTGAACCGGCTCGGCATCCCCATCACCACCACCGGCCTCGCCATCCTCGTGAACCGCGAGCGGCTCCGCGTCGAGGGCCACAACGCGGCCGCGCCGCACCACATCACCCACCACCACGTGGACCTGTTCCGCGGCCAGAAGCAGACGCGCATCTGCGCCCACGCGGTGCTGGCGACGCCGGCCGGGAGACACCTCCACGTCTTCAACACCCACCTCTCGCTTCCCACGCCCTTCGCCCGGGCCTTCTGGTCGGAGCCGCTGCGCATGGGCTGGGGGCCGAACCAGGTCCAGGAGGCGCGGGCGCTCGCCGCCTTCGTGCGGCGGCACGCCGGCAACGAGCCCTTCGTGGTCTGCGGCGACTTCAACGCCGCGCCCGGCTCCCCCGTGTACCGCTTCCTCACCCACGAGGCCGGCCTGCGCAGCGCCCAGGAGCGCTTCGGGCAGTGCGACCCGGGATTTCCCGCGGCCTTCGCCACCGCCGGCTTCATGCGGCTCCGCATGCACCTCGACCACGTCTTCTACGGAAACGGCGTCGCCTTCCTCGACCTCGAGGGCACGACGCCCTTCGGCGACCGCCGCGGCCCCTTCCACGGCCTCTCCGACCACGTGCCCATCATCGGGAGGTTCCGGGCGGGGTAGCGCGGCGGTCCTGCACGGGTCGCGGCTGGCGGCCCGCGCCTCCCCCTGGCAACATCCCATCGGTCCGGTCCTCAGGAGGTCGCCATCGCCGCCCGAATCGCCCACCGCCCCGTGCTCGTCTCCGGCGCCGGCTCCGCGTCTCGCGACGACGCGGTGGCGGTGGAGGAGCCGCTCGAGATCCGCATCGCCGGAGACCCGGTGGCGGTGACGATGCGCACCCCCGGCGACGACGGCGACCTCGCGCTCGGCTTCCTCTTCGCCGAGGGCATCGTCGAGTCCGCGGCCGACGTCGGCGCCGTGGCCCACTGCGGGCGCCCCGGCGACGAGGGCTTCGGCAACGTCGTCGAGGTGACGCCGGGCGCGGGCGCGGTGCTCGAGTGGGAACGCGTCGAGGCGACCCGGCGGGGCACCATCACCACCTCGGCCTGCGGCGTCTGCGGGCGGCGATCCATCGACGACCTCATGGCGCTGTGCCGGCCCCTGTCCGCGGAGCCGCGCGTGCCCCGCGCCGCGGTGCTGCGGGCCATCGAGGAGATGCGCACCGCGCAGGACCTGTTCGCGCGCACCGGGGGGACGCACGCCGCCGCCGTCCACGCCGCCGGCGGCGAGCGGCTCGCCGCGCGCGAGGACGTGGGCCGCCACAATGCGGTGGACAAGGTGGTGGGCGCCCTCCTCCGGGACCGGCTCGTCGGCCGGGGAGCCGATCCCGGGGCTCGCCGCCCGGCGGTGCTGGCGGTGAGCGGGCGCGCCAGCTTCGAGATCGTCCAGAAGGCGGCGCGCGCGCGGATCCCGGTGGTGGCGAGCGTCAGCGCGCCGACCTCGCTCGCCGTGGACCTCTCCGTCCGGGCGGGCCTCACGCTCGCAGGTTTCGTCCGCGGGGGACGCATCAACGTCTACGCCCACCCTGGCAGGCTGGACCCCTGATCGGAACGCCTGACGCAACTCGACCACCCTGGGGCTGCGGTCACCCGATCGGACGGTGTCCCAGGATCGCGTGATGCCTTTCCGGTTTTTTGAGGGGATCCCGGTGGGTAAGAAGGTGTTCAACATGTGGATGGTTGGCGGGCATGTTGCACTGCCCGAGTCCTCGTGGCTCTTCCTGCACAGGTCGCCAGGCATCGCGTACTCGTCATCGACGACGAGCCCCTGGTGGGGCGCGCGGTCAAGCGCGTCCTCGCGGACCAGGACGTGACCTGCGTGACCTCCGCCAGGGAGGCGCTCCAGCTCCTCCGCGAGGGCCCGCGCTTCGGCGTCCTCCTCTGCGACCTCATGATGCCGGACATGACCGGGGCCGAGTTCCGCGACGCGATGCTGACCGTGCGGCCGGAGATGGAGCAGCGCCTCATCTTCATCACCGGCGGCGCCTTCACGCCCGACATGGAGCGCTTCCTCGAGGAGTCGGGCTGCCCCCACCTCCTCAAGCCCTTCGACGTGCCGGTGCTGCGCGGCATCGTCGCCGCCCGGCTCGGGGCGGCGTAGGGCCGGCCGCGCTAGAACCCCACCGCCTGCGCCCGCGCCGCCTCGGCGGCGAAGAGCTCGCGCCAGCGGTCCCCCGACAGGGCCCGCGCCATCTCCACGGCCAGGTGGCGCGGCTCGGCGCCGAGGGCCGCGCTGCGGGAGAGCCCCGAGAGGCAGGAGGGGCAGTTCGTGAGCACCGCCGCGCCGCGGGGCCGGGAGGCGAGCGCCTCCCGCGTCGCCTCGCGCTTCCGGTGGAGCATGGCGTCGGTGATGTCGGGCCGCGAGAGCGCCAGCGTCCCCGCCTCGGAGCAGCAGTGGGGCACGGCCTCGGCCCGGGCGCCGAGCCGCTCGAGGAGCGGCCCGGCCCGGCCGTCGAGCGAGTCGTGGCAGGGCGCGTGGTAGAGGTAGTCGCCGGCCAGCGCCGGCCGCAGGCCGCGGCCCTCGACGAAGCGGGCCACGTCGACCAGCGGAGCGCCGAAGACCCGGGCCGCGTCCAGGGACTGGAGCGCCTCGCGGCAGGTGCCGCAGGTCACCGCCACCGCGTCGAAGGAGAGGTGCGCCAGCATCTCGCGGATCTGCGAGAAGACGATGGTGTCGCGCAGCGCCTCGCGCTCGTGCCGCTCCACGGCGGCGTTGGCCCGCGCCGGGAAGCCGCAGCACAGGAACGGGGGCGGGAGGACCACCCGCGCGCCGCTGGCGAGGAGCAGGTGGACGGCCGCCATCGACACCGAGGCGTGGAGCCGCTCCGAGCCGCAGCCCGGGAAGTAGAAGGCGGTGGCCCCGGCCTCGCCCTCGGGCTCGAGGAGCAGCGCCTGGTCGGGACGGCAGTGCGGGAGGAGGTCGCGCAGGGTCGCCGCCTCGGCGCGGGGCGAGGGCGAGCGCAGGAGCTGGAGCGGGTAGGGCGAAGGCGCCGAGGGGTCCTGGGCCGGGCCCACCACCTTCGAGAGCCCGCGCTGCAGCGCGCCGCCGAGCCGGACCACCGCGCCGCGGAAGAGGGCGTTGTAGGCCGGCGACCGGCTCTCGAGGTAGGAGAGGGTGGCCCGGGTGGCGAGCGGCGTGCGCTTGAAGCCGCGGGCCGCCAGGATCTCGCGCTCCAGGATCGAGACCTCGCCGCTGTCGATGTCCACCGGGCAGGGCGGGGCGCACTTGTGGCAGAGGGTGCAGTGGTCCGCCACCTCCTCGAGCCAGCGCAGGAGCTCGAAGCCGGTGCTCCGCTCGCGCTGCGCCTCGTAGAGCAGGGCCTCGATGAGCGCGCCGATGGCCAGGTTCTTGTTCCGGGGGTGGAAGAAGAGGCCGCGGGCCGGGTGGTAGACGCAGCAGTCGGGCTTGCACTTCCCGCAGCGGACGCACTTCGCGATGCGCAGCGCCAGCTCCTCGAGCTTCCCGTGCTGCAGGATGCGGGCCTCGAGCTCGAGGATGTTGAAGGAGGGGGTGAAGACCAGCGCGGCCAGCGCCGGGTCGGCGAGCTTGCCCGGGTTCATGAGGCCGCGCGGGTCCACCTCGCGGCGGTGCGCCGCCAGGGCCTCGAGCCTCTCCGGCTCGAGGTAGCGCATCTTCGTCACCCCGATGCCGTGCTCCCCGGAGCAGACGCCCCCGAGGGCGGCGACCTCTGCCATCACCCGGTCCACCGCGCGCTCGGCCCGGCGCATCATCGCCCGGTCGTTCGACATCACCGGGATGTTCACGTGGACGTTGCCGTCGCCGGCGTGCATGTGGGTGGCGAGGACGATGCGGCGGCTGCGCACCTCCTCGTGGACCCGGTCCACCGCGGCGGCCAGGCCGGCGTGGCCGCGGGCGAACTCGAGGAGGTCCCGGCGCAGCGCCTCGGCGACCTCCACCCGGCGCACGGCCGGCTCGTCCGCGGCGGCCAGCGCCTCCAGGGCGGCGTCGCAGCGGGCCCGCGCCGATCCGGCGCGCCCCTCGGGGAGCGGCGCCTCCTCCAGCCCCGGCGCCTCGTCGAGCAGGCCGCGGAGCCGGCGCGCCAGCTCGGCCTGGTTGTCCCGCTCCTCCGCGAGGTTCTCCTTCTCGCAGAACCGGGCGAACCCGGCGAGGGCGTCGAGCGGGAGGACCACGTCCTCGTTGAGCTTGAAGGCGTTGGTCCGGGCGGCGATGGCGCCGAGCCGCTTGCGGTCGGCCCAGAAGCGCCTGGCCTCGGCGGCGTCGCGGGCCACGGAGAGGTGGGTGTTCCGGTGCGGGGCGAGCAGGGCCCGCACCGCCTCGACGCCCCGCCCCACCTCCCCGGGGTCGCGGCCGGCGACGTCGACGAGCAGCACCGCCTTGGGCGTTCCGCCCCGCGGCCCCTTGACCCGGTAGCCGATGGCCCGCACGTACTCGTCGTCGAAGTGCTCGAGCGCCAGGAGCACCGGGGAGCCTTCGCCGGGGAAGGCGCGCACCAGCGAGAGCACGACCTCGCTCGCCTCCTCCATGTCCGGACCGAAGAACTCGAGGCACAGCGTGGCCGCGGCCGGGAACTGCGGGTAGAGGACGAAGTCGGCGGAGGTGACGACGCCGTCGGTGCCCTCCTTCTGCAGCCCCGGCAGCCCGCCCAGCGCCTTGTTGGTGATGTCCTTCCACAGCCCGGGCCGGCGGATCTCGCCGGCCCCGAGCGCCACGGTGCGGAGCACGCTTCCGGCGTCGTCGATCACCGTCCAGCGCACCACGTCGCCGGGCCGGATCTTGCGGAGCGGGTGGTCCTCCCGGCGCACCGTCCAGGTCCGGCCCGACGGCATCGCCATGCGCCAGGCGACGAGGTTGTCGATGCAGGTTCCCCAGAGCACCGCCATCTTGCCGCCGGCGTTCTCGGCGACGTTGCCGCCGATGGTGCAGGCCCAGGCGCTCGTCGGGTCGGTGGCGAAGACCAGGCCGCGGGCCGCCGCCGCCTCCATGGCCCGCTCGGTGACCACGCCGGCCTCGAGGCGCATGACGTGGGCCCGGGCCGGGCCCCCGGCGGCCGCCGGGAAATCGCGCTCCTCGATCCCGCGGATGCGGTTCAGCTTCTCGGTGTTCACCATCACGCAGCCGCGGGCCAGCGGCACCGCGCCGCCGGTGAGCCCGGTGCCGGCGCCGCGCGGCACCGCGCGCAGGCCGAGCCCGCCGAGGGCGGCGAGGAGGGGCGCCACCTGCGCCTCCTCGGTGGGCATCGCCACCGCCACCGGGAGGAAGAGCCGCCAGTCGGTGGCGTCGGTGGCGTGCGAGACCAGCGTGAAGGGGTCGAAGAGGACGTTCTCGCGCCCCACCACCGGCCCCAGCGCCGCCAGGATCCGCTGCCGATCCGCCGGCGCCCGCGTCGCCCGGCGCTCGAGGTCGGCGACCAGGGCCCGCGTGGCCGCCAGCACCTCGTGCACCAGCGGCTCGCCGGCGCCCTGCTCCACCACGGCGAGGTCCTTGGCCAGGTTCCCGAAGAAGCGGCGGCGCCGCGCCAGCGAGTAGACCAGCTCCTGGAAGAGGAAGGGGTTGCGCCGGTGGATGAAGACCTCGCCGAAGACCCGCTGCAGCAGGCGCGCCGAGCGCCCCGTGACCCGGCGGCCGCGCAGCGCCTCGAGCTGCTCCCACACCCGCTCGCCGAGGAGCTGCAGCACCAGCAGCCGGTCG
>DATBLK010000190.1:0-2702 GCA_036555405.1 Anaeromyxobacteraceae bacterium | reverse complement strand
AGGCGAGGGGGGCGGCGCCGCCCACGCCGCGGCGGCCGCCGGGGCCCACGGACACTGACCATGCCCTACGCCATCTCCGACCGCCCGGCCGACGTCCGCGAGCGCCTCTTCGTCCCGGAGGCGATCAGGGGCGTGGGCATCATCATGAAGCAGTTCCTCCGGAACTTCTTCCTGCAGCGCGACCCCAACCCGGACGTGCTGGCCCGCCGCACCCCCAACGCCACCATCCAGTACCCGGAGGAGAAGCAGCCGTACCCGCCGGGCTACCGGGGCCTGCACCGCCTGGTGCCCCGCGAGGACGGGCGGCCCCGCTGCGTCGCCTGCTACATGTGCGCCACCGCCTGCCCGGCGCAGTGCATCTACATCGAGGCCGGCGAGGTGGAGGGCGACCCCATCGAGAAGTATCCGACGGCCTTCGTCATCGACGAGCTGCGCTGCGTGGTCTGCGGCTTCTGCGTCGAGGCCTGCCCCAAGGACGCGATCCGGATGGACACCGGCCTGCACGCCCCGCCGAGCTACACCCGGGCCGAGCAGCTCTGGGACGAGAAGCTGCTGCTCCGCGGCCCGCCGGTGTCCTACCAGCAGGACCCCTGGCTGCGCCGCAGCGCACCCGGCCTAGAGCCGGCGAAGGTCGAGGCCATGCGCCAGGCGGCCCGGCCCTTCGCCCAGGGCGCGTCCGACGAGTACGCCCACACGCCGGGGTTCTCGGTGCGGGCGCTCGCCGCCGAGGCGAAGGCGCGGGGGGAGTAGCGCCCCGCTCCGCCTCTCGAGACCTACCCGTCGCGCGCACGAGCGGCCGGCGGCCGAAGCCGTGGACGGTCCCGCAGGGCCTGGCTATGGTCTGCCGGAAGCGGATGACCCGCCCCGGGCCGCAGGCCGCCCGGCCCGGGACCGCGCGGCGAGCGCGAAGGGGCCATGTCGCAGGAGATCATCGACCGCCTGAACGAGCTCCTCGAGTGCGAGCGCGCCGGCGTCGAGGTGGCGCTGGGGCTCGCCGCCTCGGAGG
Organism: Anaeromyxobacteraceae bacterium; assembly: GCA_036555405.1. Taxonomy (GTDB): domain Bacteria; phylum Myxococcota; class Myxococcia; order Myxococcales; family Anaeromyxobacteraceae; genus DATBLK01. Next base: position 1,696 of record DATBLK010000190.1, on the reverse strand, counting down.
CCCCGACCCTGACCCGCGGGGAGATGAAGAAGTTCGCCGAGGACGAGGGGTGGGCGTGCGGGTCGCTGCGCAAGGCCATCCTCCGGTACGGCGGGCGCCCCTCGGAGCGCACCGGGCCCTTCGCCGGGAAGGTGCTGGCCGTGGGGAACGAGGGGGAGCGCGTGAGCCTGATGGCCCGGGGCCACGTCTGGACGGTGAGGCGGATCGAGGCCCTCCTCGCCCTGGACCCGGACCCGGAGACGCGCGCGGTCCTGGCCGAGATGAGGGACCAGCACCTCGAGAACGTCGAGGCGGCCAACCGCCGCGCCGAGGAGCTGCAGGCGGCGCCGGGACCTCCCTACCGCGGGCTGGGCTTCGCCCACCTGTGCGAGGGGCACGACCGCATCTACTTCGGGGGGTGGCGCAGCCCCGCGGCGACCCTGCTCGACTGCCGGCGCGCCTACCGCCAGATCGAGCGCTACCTGGCCGCCCTGGCGCAGGAGTGCAAGCGCTCGCACTGCGCGGAAGGCAAGCGCCACCTGGAAAGGGCGGAGGCGTCGTTCGAGCGGGTCGACCCCGACGTCACCGCGGCCGACGGCGTCATCGCCCTCGACCACGCGCTCTCCCACGCGCACCACGCCCTGAACGCGCTCCTGCGCCAGTACCGGCTGCCCATCCACGATCCCGCCCGCTTCCAGGCGTTCCACGACGTGGTCGGCGTCGCGTTCCAGGAGGCGCTGTGAGGGCGACCCGTCGCGCGCACGAGCGACCGGCAGCCGAAACCGTGGACGGGTCCCGCGGGGCCTGGCTATGGTCTGCCGGGAACCGGACGACCCGCCGGGCCGCAGGCCGCCAGGCCGGGGACCGCGAGGCGAGCGCGAGAGGCCATGTCGCAGGAGATCATCGACCGCCTGAACGAGCTCCTCGAGAGCGAGCGCGCCGGCGTCGAGGCGGCGCTGGGGCTGGCCCCGTCCGACGCCCCCGGCTTCAGCCACGGCGAGCTGCAGAAGTTCGCCGAGGACGAGGGGTGGGCGGCAGGGGGGTTGCGGAAGGCGATCCTCCGCCACGGCGGGCAGCCCTCGGAGCGCACCGGGCCGTTCGGCCAGAAGGTCCTCGCGCTGGGGACCGAGGGCGAGCGGGTGAGCCTGCTGGCCCGCGGCCAGGTCTGGGTCGTCCGGCGGGTCGAGGCCCTCCTCGCCAGGGACCCGGACCCCGAGACCCGGGCCTTCCTCGTCGAGATGCGGGCCCAGCACCTGGAGAACATCGAGGCCTGCCACCGCCGCGCCGAGGAGCTGCGGGCGCCGCCCGGCCCCCCCTACCGCGGGCTGGCCTTTGCCCACCTCTGCGAGGCGCACGACCGCATCTACTACGGGGGCTGGCGCAGCCCCGCGGCCACGCCGCTCGACGCCCGGCGGGCCTACCGGCAGGTCGAGCGCCTGCTGGGCTCCCTGGCGCAGGAGTGCGAGCGCTCGCACTGCTCGGAAGGCAAGCGCCACCTGGAGAAGGCGGACGCGGCCTTCGCCCGGGTCGACCCGGACGTCTCCGGCGCCGACGGCACGCTCTCCCTGGACAACGCGCTCTCCTACGCGCACCACGCGCTCAACGCCCTGCAGCGGAAGTACCGGATGCCGAGGCACGACCCCGGCTCCTTCCAGAAGTACTACGACCAGGTCGACACCCCGTTCCGGGAGGAGCTCTGAATCTGAATCTGATCTCG
>DATBLK010000046.1:0-1886 GCA_036555405.1 Anaeromyxobacteraceae bacterium | reverse complement strand
TCTACGAGGTGCGCCGGCAGCCGGTGAAGGCCTGGATCCTGGGCCACCTCGCCGACGAGCTGGCCCGGGAGCTCCGCGAGTGGCCGCCCCCCTTCGTCGAGTGGGTGAGCGACGAGCTCCGCGCCCGCTGGTCCGCGGGCGTCGCCGAGAAGCCGCCCGAGGCCGCGGTGAGGCTCGCCCTCCGGGCGGCCCGCCTCGACCTCCTGCGCGACTACGAGGGGGCCGACCGCCTGGTGCGCGAGGAGGGGCCGCGCGCCTGGCCCGGCCCGGCCGCCGAGGCGGCGACGCACCTCCTCGTCCGCTTCCTCACCGAGAAGTGCCTGGGTCTCAAGGAATACGCCGAAGGCGCGCGCCTCACCCGCGACGACCTCGTCGACGCCGTCCTCCAGGCGGAGCGGAAGCTCTTCCTGGTCGCCGAGCGGTGACCCACGCCTGCACGCCTACTTGTCCTTGGGCACCTTCTCCCAGTCGGCCAGGAACTTCTTCAGGCCGCTGTCGGTGAGCGGGTGCCGGGCCAGCTGCTCGATGACGGCGAAGGGGACGGTCGCCACGTCGGCGCCGATGCGCGCCGCCTGGAGGACGTGCACCGGGTGGCGGACGCTGGCGACCAGCACCTTGGTGGCGAAGTCGTAGTTCCGGTAGATCTCGAGGATCTGCGCCACCATCGCCATCCCGTCCTCGGACACGTCGTCGAGCCGTCCGACGAAGGGCGAGACGTAGGTCGCGCCCGCCTTGGCGGCGAGGAGCGCCTGCACCGGCGAGAAGCAGAGCGTCACGTTGGTGCGGATGCCCTCGGCCGTGAGGTCGCGCACCGCCCGCAGCCCCTCGACGATGAGCGGGACCTTCACGACCACGTTGTCCGCCACCTTTGCGAAGGCGCGAGCCTCCCGCAGCATCCCCTCGTGGTCCACCGCCGTCACCTCGGCCGAGACCGGCCCGGGGACGATGCCGGTGATCTCCTTCAGCACCTCGGCGAACTTCCGGCCGGTCTTGGCGACGAGGGAGGGGTTGGTGGTGACGCCGTCGCACAGCCCCATGGCCAGGGCCTTGCGAATCTCGCCGACGTCTGCCGTATCGATGAAGAACTGCATGGCGCGCCTCCTGCGTGGAACCGGGGCGGAGGTTACAGCCCCGTGCCGCCGTGTCGCAACCGGGCCTCGGCGTGGTATGGGCTCCGCCATGCCCGCACGGAGAGCCCGTCCCGGTCGCGCCCGGCGCGGCCGCGACCCGCTCGCCTGGGGGCGCGCGGTGCTCGCCGCCGAGGCCGGCGCCATCGCCCGCCTTCGGCTGGGGGCGAGCTTCGCCACCGCGGTGCGCTGGATCCTGGCCTGCGCGGGCCGGGTGGTCGTCACCGGCATGGGGAAGCCGGGCTTCGTGGCGCAGAAGATCTCGGCCACGCTCGCCTCCACCGGCACGCCCTCGCTCTTCGTCCACCCCGCCGACGCGGCCCACGGCGACCTGGGCCGCATCGCCCGGGATGACATCGTGCTGGCCCTCTCCAACAGCGGCGAGACCGAGGAGATCCTCCGGCTCCTGCCGGCCCTGCGCCGCATCGGCGCCCGGGTGGTGGCGCTGACGCGCGACCGGCACAACCCCCTGGCGCGCGGCGCGCACCTCGTGGTCCCGCTCGGCCCGGTGGAGGAGGCGTGCCCGCTCGGCCTCGCGCCCACCGCCTCCACGACCGCCGCCCTCGCCCTCGGCGACGCGCTGGCCATGGCCCTGGTCGAGAAGCGCGGCTTCACCGTGGACGACTTCGCGGTGCTGCATCCCGGCGGGCGGCTGGGGCGGAAGCTGCTGCGGGTGGAGGACGCGATGCACGCGGGGGACGGCGTCCCGCGGGTGGCGCCGGAGACGAAGATGAAGGACGTGCTCTTCGAGATGACCCG
>DATBLK010000398.1:0-8213 GCA_036555405.1 Anaeromyxobacteraceae bacterium | reverse complement strand
CCCCCTCCGCGCGCCGCTCCTCGAGCTGGGCCACCTCGTCGGCGAGCAACTCGGCGTTGAGCCCGATGGCGTTCAGCGGGTTCCGGATCTCGTGGGTGATGTGCGCCGAGATGCGCCCCACCGCCGCGAGCCGCTCGGCGCGGCGCAGCTCCCGCCGCTGCCGCTCCAGCGAGGCGGCCATGGCGTTGAACTCGCGGGCCAGCAGCCCGATCTCGTCGGAGCCGCGGGCCTCGACGGTGCGGGAGAGGTCGCCCGCGGCCACCGCCTTCACGCCGTCGGTGAGCGTGCGGATGGGGGCGAGGAGGCGCTGGGCCACCAGCGCGGCGCCGATTCCCACCGCCGCGGCGAGGAGCGCGTAGAGGACCAGCAGGGCCACGGTGCGGGCCTCGGCCCGCCGGGCGGCGTTCACCCGGTCGGCCACCTGCCCGTCGAGCGCCGCCTGGAGGAGCTTCACGTCGAGCGTGAGCGCCTTCTCCAGCTGGCGCACGCCCTGGACGCGGGCCTGGAGGACCGGCCCGGGCTCGACGCCCCCCTCGAGCACGTCGAGGAGGGTTCGGGCGGCGGCGTCGTGGTCTGCCCAGCGCCGGTCGACGGCTTCGAGGCGGGCGGCGACGTCGTCGAGGAAGGCGCGGTCGGCCTCGGGCGCCAGCGCCCGGGCGCGGGCGACGGCGGCCCGGCCCTCGGCGACCTTCTCGCGGACCACCGAGGGGAAGCGAGCCCGGGCGAGCGGCAGCCAGGCGCGCCGCGCCGCCGGCTCCAGGGCGCCGGCCTCGAGGGCCCGGGCGGTGGCCCAGTCCTTCACGTCGAGCTGGGCTGCCACCCGCGTGAGGGGCAGGTAGCCCTCGCTGAGGAGCTGCAGGTCCTGCCCCAGGGCGTGGAGGCGGCTGGCTCCGAAGCCCGCGGCCGCGGCGAAGGCCGCCAGCGCCGCGGCGAAGGTGAGGAAGATCTTGGTGGCGACGCGCATCGGCCCTCGAGCGATCCTAGCAGGCGAGCCGGCGCCGGGCCCGCCCCTCCCGCGGGCGGGGCCGGGACGCCCCGGCGCCGGCGACTTGCCAGCACCGGCTGCCGGGCTCTAGCGTGCGCGAGGAGACTCGAACCCGCAGGCCCTCCCCCGCAGCCGCCCAGCCGCCCCGGAGCCCGCCATGACCGGCCTCGCCCTCGCCATCGCGCTCGGCGCCGCCCTCGCCGCCGTCGCCGCCTTCGCGTCCGCCCGCCGGGCACGCGCCGACCTCGCGGCCCGCGCCGCCGACGTCGCCCGCCTGGAGAAGGCGTCGGAGGAGGCCACCGCCCTCGCCAGCGACGCCCGCGCCGAGGCCAAGGCGCGGCGGGAGGAGGTCGTCGCGCTTCGCGGCGAGCTCCAGGCGGCGAGGAAGAAGGCGTTCGACCAGCTCGAGGCGGCGAAGCGCTCGGGCGGCGCCCAGGCGCTGCGCGAGGAGGTGGACAAGCTCTCCACCCGGCTCGCGGAGGCGCGCGCCGAGGCGCAGGTGTCGGGCGAGCGCGCCCGCGCCCTGGAGGCGCAGCTGGAGCGGCAGGGCAAGGAGGCGGAGCGCCTGCGCGCCGCCGCCGAGCGAAAGGCGGCCGAACCCGCCCCGGCCGCGCCCGCGCCCGCGGTCCCGCCGGCCCCGGATCCGGGCGTCGAGCAGGTGGCCGCCGAGCGAGAGCGGGCGGACAAGGCCGAGGCCAAGGTCGCCGAGCTGCGGAAGAAGGCGGCCGACCTCGAGAGGGAGCTCAAGGGCGCGCGGGGCCGGCTCGAGACCGAGAAGCGCGTCTACGTGGTCCAGAAGGGCGAGCTCGAGCTGGCCCAGGACCGGTACGCCGAGCTGCACCGGCGCCACGAGGCGCTGCGCAAGGAGCACGACGAGCTCATCGAGGCGGTCCGGGAGGCGGCGAAGGAGGAGGCCCACGCCGGCACCCCCGCGCCCGGGGGAGGCGAGAGCGCAGGCTAGAAGGGGTCGGGGTCGTGGTCCGGGTCGGGGTCGCGTGCTCGCGGCTCGCCGACCACGCCTTCACTCGTGGGTGAGGGGCGGATCTCACCCCGCGTGCAGTAGCAGCTTGTAGAGCGGCGCCAGGTCGCGGAAGGCGCCGAGGAGGTCGCCCACCGCGAGGCTCCGCGCCTCGGCGGCCGGCCAGGCGACCCCGAGGTCGATCCCGCCGCTGCCGAGGGCCTCGGCCTGCTCGCTCCAGAAGGCGACCGAGTGGGCCGGGGCGATCTCCGGGAGCTCGCCGAAGTCCCACCCCCGGTAGGAGCGAAGCCTGCGGAAGGGCTTCCCCTTGCGCGCCAGGTTCGACGCCTCGCGCTCCAGGGCGCGCCGCAGGGCGCCGCCCCGGTCCGCGGCCGACCGGGCCGCCACCCGGGCGTGGAGATCGCCGGCGGTCACCGCGAGGAGGAGGTGGGGGAACGTCCGGTAGCCCCTGTCGCTGGAGGAGAAGGCCACGGCCAGCTCCGCGGGCGGTCCCCCGCGCCGGCGCGGGCCGCGCGCCAGGTGCGGGTGGAGCGCCGCGCCGGCGACGCGCGAGAGCCCGCCGGCGAGCCCCTCGCCGAGCGCGCGCAGGCGAGGGATCAGCCGGTCGTCGAGGGCCCCAGCCCGCGTCCGCGGGTCCTCGATCTCGAAGATCGCGAACTCCTCCGGGCCGATGCCGAGCCCTGCCATGATCCCTCGTGTCTGGGAACGGGGAATCCTAGCACGCCGCCGGACCACCTGATATCGATCGCCTCACCGGGGGTCCACATGCAGAAGGCCCAGCGCCTCCTCGACCTGGCCGCGTTCCTCCTGCGCGCGCCCGAGCCGGTCTCCTGGCGCGAGATCCAGGAGCAGTTCCCCGACGACTACGGCGGGTCGGACGAGGCCGCCGTCCGGAAGTTCGAGCGGGACAAGGCGGAGCTGCTCGAGCTCGGCATCCCGGTGCGCTGGGTGTCGGGCGACGAGGACCTGGCCGACGGGTACCTCATCGACAAGGACGAGTTCTACCTCCCCGACCTCGAGCTCGCCCCCGAGGACCTGGCGCTCCTCTACCTCGCCGGCTCGGCGGCGCTGGCCCAGGGGGCGTTCCCCTACGCCCGCGACCTCGCCCACGCACTCTCCAAGCTCTCCTTCGCGGCCCGGGCCGCCGGCGCCTCGGAGGTCGCCGCGGTCGCGGCGCAGCGCCTCTCCGCCGGCGGCGAGGAGGAGGGCCCGGCGCCCGGCCCTCCGGCGCGCCTCCTGGAGCAGCTCTCCCAGGCGGTGGCGGCGCGGAAGCGCGTCCACGTCGTCTACGCCGGGGCCGAGCGCCGCGAGGTCACCACCCGCGACGTCGACCCCTACGGCCTCTACCAGAAGGGCGGAGCCTGGTTCCTCGTCGGCCACTGCCACCTGCGCCGGGCGCTGCGCACCTTCCACCTGGGCCGCATCCGCTCCCTCCGGACAAACCCGGCCGGTCCCCGCACGCCCGACTTCCGCGTGCCGCGCGACTTCCGGGTCGCCGACCACGCCACCCGCGAGCCGTGGGAGTACGCGAACCACCGGCCGCTCGCCTGCGCGGTGCGCCTCGAGGCGCCCGTGGCCCCGGAGGCGGTGGCCTCCTTCGGGGCGCGGGCCCGGGTGCGCGAGGAGGCCGGGGGCGTTCGGGTCGAGGTCGAGGCCACGAACGCCCGGGCGCTGGTGAGCCACGTGCTCTCGCTGGAGCGGGCCGAGATCGCCGCGCCGCGGGCGCTCCGGGCCGAGTCCCGCCGCGTGCTCGCCGGGCTGGCGCGGAGGCTGGGGTGAGCCCGCGCCGCAAGTCGCCCTCTCTCCCGGAGGGGGAGAGGGCCGGGGTGAGGGGGAGCGCCCCGGTCCCGGCCCGGGCCGACGCGCGCGACCGGCTGCGCCGCGTCCTCTTTCTCGTCCCCTACGCCGTGCGCCACCCGGGCATCCCGGTCCGCGAGCTGGCGCGCCGCTGCGGGGTCGGCGAGCGGGAGCTCCTCGACGACCTCGACTTCCTGCTCGGCGTCGGCTGTCCGCCCTTCGCCCCGGACGACTTCCTCGACCTCTACGTGGAGGGCGACCGGGTCCACGTGGCCCTCCACCAGAGCTTCTCCCGGCCGCCGCGGTTCACCGAGAGCGAGGCGGCGGCCCTGGCGGCGGCGGCGCGGGCGCTGGGCGGGGAGGGCGTGGAGCGGGCGGTGCGGGCGCTGCGGGAAGCGGTTCCGCGCAATCGGCGAGAGAGCTTCGACGAGCTCTCGCAGCGCATCTACGCCGGCTCGCCCCCGGCCCGGGACTCGGTGCTCGGCCGCCTGCAGCGCGCCATCGCCGAGCGGCGCGCGGTGCGGCTCGTCCACTACAGCGCCGCGCGGGGCGCCGAGTCGGAGCGGGTCGTCCGGCCCTACACGCTGGCGAGCCGGTTCGGCCACTGGTACCTGTGGGGCCACGACGCCGCCCGGGGGCGCCCGCTGGCCTTCCGCATCGACCGGGTGAAGGAGTGCACGCTCACCGACGAGCGCTTCGACGCGCCGCCGGAAGGCGAGGTGGGCTCGCGCCTCTTCTCGGCGGCAGCCGCCGCCGAGCCGGTCCGCGTCCGGGTGGGGCCGGCGGCGCTGGCGGCGGCCCGGCTCCGGCCGGGCGTCCGCGTCGCCCGGGAGGGTCGGCGCGGCGGCGTCGTCGAGGTGTCGGGTGTCGACCCCGAGTGGGCCACGCGCTTCGCGCTCTCCTTCGCCGGCGACGCCGAGGTCGTCTCGCCGCCCGCGGCGCGCCGCCACTTCTCCGAGGCGGTGCGCAAGGCACTGTCGAGGTACTGAAGCAGCGCACCGAAACCTCCGGGGTTCGCCGGAACCCGCGCCGACCCCCCGGTTGTGCCCGAGTTTCCGGCGGAACCCGGGGGCCAACGTCACCCGCCAAAGGGGGCACCGAAATCGCCGGAAATAGGCAGTTGCTGCCCGGCATGCCACGAGCAAAGGGAAGGAGTGGGAGCAGAGAACGAGAGGTTCGAGAGCGTGGCACGGGTCCTGATCGTCGACGACACCGACATCGTCCGCAAGGCGCTGGAGCTGGCGGTGCGCAAGATGGGGCACGAAGCGGAGAGCACCTCCGACGCCTTCATGGCGCTGGAGCTGGCCCGGCTGAAGCCTCCGGACCTCGCCCTGCTCGACTACCGGATGCCCGGGATGGACGGCGCGACGCTCTACGGCGAGCTGAAGAAGGAGCTCGGCGCCAGGTGCCCGAAGGTGCTCTTCGTCTCGGCGACCCCCCCCGAGGAGGTCCGCAGCAAGGCCGAGCAGCCCGGACTGCGCCCCGTCGGGTACGTGAAGAAGCCCTTCCACCTGGACGACCTGTCGAGGCTCGTCACCGAGGCGCTCGCGGCCTGAGGGGAGGCCAGGTCAGGCCTTCAGCTTCGCCCACTCGAAGAACAGGTCTGCGACGGCGGACATGTCCTTGTCGCCGCGGCCGCTCTCCACGGCGTCGGCGAGGAGCCTGCGCACCGCGGTGTTGATGGGCATCCTCGCCCCCTGGTCCTCGGCCGCCTCCTGCGCCAGGCGCTGGTCCTTCTCGGCGAGCGCCAGGGCGAAGCGGGGGGCGAAGTCGCCGGCCAGGATCTGCTCTCCCTTCATCAGGAAGACCGGGGAGTGGAAGCTCGAGGCCTGGATCACGTCGACGATCTGCCTCGGGTCGAGGCCGCCCGAGGCCCCGAGCGCCAGGGCCTCCCCGAAGGCGGCCATCATCGCCGCCCCCACGGCGTTCACGACGAGCTTCATGAGCGCCGCCTGGACCGGGGTCTCGAGCTCGATGCAGCGGGCCGAGATCGCGGCGATCGCAGGCCTGGCCCGCTCCCGCGCCTCCCGGGGCCCGCCGAGGAGGACGGTGAGCTGGGCCTTCTCCGCGGCGGCGCGGGAGCCGAGGAGCGGCGCCGCGAGGAAGGTCGCGCCCCGGCCCTTCACCCGCTCGTCGAGCGCGCGTGCCTCGCGCGTCCCGGAGGTGGAGGCGTCCACCAGGAGGTCGCCGGCCTTCAGGGCGCCGAGCACGCCCTCGGGCCCTTCGAGAACCGCCTCGAGCGCCCGCTCGTCGGAGACGCAGACGAAGACGATCTCCTGCCCCGCGGCGCACTCCCTCGGGCTCGCCGCCGGCCGCGCGCCCTTGCGGACCAGGGGCTCCGCCTTGGCCGCGGTCCGGTTCCACAAGGTGACCACGTGGCCGGCGCGGCGGAGGTTGTTGGCCAGGGGGGCGCCCATGGTCCCCAGGCCCAGGAATCCGACTCGCATGGCATGGATCTACCGCCGTCGCCCACCCTCTGGAAAGCGGGAAGGGGAGCCAGCTCCCCCGCGAGGATGCCCTCCGGTTCCGGCCGGGGAGAGGGCGACTTGCCTCCGATGGCCCGACCCGCGGGTGAGGCGCGGATCCCCGGCCCCGCCGCCGCCCGGCCCTGGCAGGCCCGGGCCGCCCGTGAGAACCTGCGCCCGGCGTGGCAACGCACGACATCGTCGTCGTCGGCGGGGGGGTGAGCGGGGCGACCTTCGCGCTCCACGCCGCCCGCGCCGGGCGGCGCGTCCTCCTTCTCGAGCGCGAGGCGCGGCTCGGCGGCTGCCTGCACACCGTGCGGACGCCGGAGGGCTTCTGGTTCGAGATGGGCGCCCACACCTGCTACAACTCGTACGGCGCCTTCATCGACGCGATCGACGGCTGCGGCCTTCGCGGCGAGCTCCAGCCCCGCGCCTCGCCGCGGCTGCGCTTCCTCGAGCGCGGCGCCCTGCTGCCGGGGCACAACATGGGCGCGCTCCTCCGCCTCCTCGACCTGGGCGAGCTCCTCCGCTCGTTGCCCCGGCTCGCGGTGACCCGGCAGGAGGGGCAGACGGTCTACGCCTACTACTCTCGCATCGTGGGGCGGGGGAACTACGGCCGCGTGCTCGGGCCGGTGCTCGCCGCCGTTCCCTCGCAGAGCGCCGACGCCTTCCCGGCCGACATGCTCTTCAAGAAGCGCCCCCGCCGCAAGAACGCGCTCCGGAGCTTCACCCTGCGCGGCGGGCTGCAGGGAGCGGTGGAGGCGATGGCCCGCGCCCCGGGCGTCACGGTCCGGGCCGGCGCGGCCGCGGCGGCGGTGCAGGCCAGGGGCGGCGGCTTCGCGGTGGCGCTCGTCGGAGGCGAGCGGGTCGAGGCGCCGGCGCTGGCGCTGGCCGTGCCGCCGGGCGCCGCGGCGCGCCTCCTCGCCGAGGCGGCGCCCGAGCTCGCCGGCGTGGTGGCCCGGGTGCGGGAGGCGGAGGTCGACACCCTGGGCTTCGCGGTGCGGGCGGCGCGCGCGGGGCACCTCCCGTTCTCCACCTTCCTCGTGCCCCTCGACGACGTCTTCCACTCCGTGGTGACGCGGGACCCGGTGCCGGACCCGGCCTGGCGCGGCTTCGCCTTCCACTTCAGGCCCGGGCTCTCGCCCGAGGCGCGCCGGAGCCGCGCCGCCGAGGTCCTGGGGATCGGGCCGGAGGACATGGTCGCCGTGGCCGAGCGCCGCACCGTGCTCCCCTCGCCCGTCCTGGGACACCGCGAGGTGGTCCGCGAGATCGACCGGCTCCTCGCCGGGACGCGGCTCGCCCTCACCGGCAACTGGTTCGGCGGGCTCGCCATCGAGGACTGCGCGCAGCGGTCGAAGAGGGAGTGGGAGAGGATCGCGGCCTCGTGATCAGGGCGTGCGCCCGCCACCGCCCTCCTGCGCCGCGAGCCACACGCCCAGGGCGCGGTCGTCCCCGGCGACGTGCTCCCGCAGCCAGTCGACGAGCGCCGCCCCGAGCCGCGCCGCGAGCTCGGGCGACGGGCCGGCGCGCTCGAGCTCGGCGAAGATCGTCGAGAAGGCGCGCACGAAGCCGGCGTGCTGGGCCCGGTGCTCGGCGAGGCGGGGGTAGCCGTGGGCCAGCATGAGCGTCTCCTCGGCGCCGAAGTGCTCGTGCACGTAGGCGCCCAGGAAGGCCATCGTCCCCTCGACCTCGGCGCGGGGCAGGCCGAACTGGATGGCCTCGAGCAGGCGGTCGACGCGGCGGAAGAGCTCCTGGTGCTGCGCGTCGATCTCGGTGTGGCCCACCGCCAGCGAGGGGTCCCACCCGATCATCATGCGCGCTCCGGGCCCGGCGCCCGGAGGCGGTCGGGCGTGGCCCCGGCGACGGCTCCGCACCCGCGGCCGGGCGGGGCCTGGGCGGCCCCGCGGGCATTCTCCCCGATCCGGACGCCGCCGACGAGGCGACGACCGACCCGCGACACCTCGACCCTCGGGGGAGTGGGGAGGTG
>DATBLK010000157.1:0-3142 GCA_036555405.1 Anaeromyxobacteraceae bacterium | reverse complement strand
CCCGTACTTCGAGCGCGACCACGCCTGGTTCGCGGCCTTCGCGCCCCGGGAGGAGCCCGAGATCGTGGTGGTGGTGCTGAGCGAGCACTCCGGCTTCGGCGCCACCCACGCCGCCCCCACCGCCGCCGCGGTGGTGCGCCGCTGGCTCGAGCTCCGGGCGGCCGACGAGGCGGAGCGCGGCGGCACCTCCCGTCCGGAGCCGCCGGCGCCCGAGCCCGGCGCGCCCGAGGGGCCGGAGCGCCGGGGGCGCGGGCCGGGAGCCGGGGAGGGCGCCCGTGGCGCCTGAGATCACCGTGGCCGGCCTCGGGGAGCAGCGGCGCCTGCTCGACCGGATCCCCTGGCACCTCTTCCTGGTCGTGGCCGCCATCGCGGCGCTCGGCGTCTGGAACCTGGCCTCGGCCACGCGCGCCTGGCACGAGCCGGTGTGGCGGGCCCAGCTCCTCTTCCTGGGGGCCGGGTCTGCGCTGGCGCTCCTCGTGTGCCTGGTGGACTACCGCCACGGCCTTCGGCTCGCCTACGTCTTCTACGCCGTGGTGCTGATCCTCCTCGTGCTCACGCTGCTCAAGGGACACCGGGTGATGGGGGCCCGGCGCTGGCTGGTCATGGGGCCGCTGCGGCTGCAGCCCTCCGAGCTCGCCAAGATCGCGGTGGCGCTGGCGGTGGCGCGCTGGTTCCACATGGACGCAGGCAAGCGGGCGGGGCTCTACGGGCCGGCGGCGCTGGCCGTGCCCGTTCTCCTCACGCTCGCGCCGGCGCTCCTCGTGCTCCGGCAGCCGGACCTGGGGACGGCGGTGGTCATCGTCGCCGTGGGCGGGACGGTGATCCTGTTCGCCGGCGTGAACTGGCGCACGCTCGCGGCCCTCGCCGGGGCGGTGGCGATCGCGGCGGTGCTGGCCTGGCCCCACCTGAAGCCCTACCAGCGCAAGCGGCTGGAGATCTTCATGAATCCGGAGGGCGACGCCCTGGGCGCCGGCTACCACGTGAAGCAGTCGATGATCGCCGTGGGGTCGGGGCAGGGGACGGGCAAGGGGTGGGGGCAGGGGACGCAGACCATGCTGTCGTTCCTCCCGGAACAGCACACCGACTTCATCTTCTCGGTGTGGGCCGAGGAGCACGGCTTCGTCGGCTGCCTCCTCCTCCTCGGGCTCTACCTGGCGCTCGTGGCCTCGGCGCTCGGCATCGCGGGGAACGCCCGGGAGCGCTTCGGGCACCTGGCGGTCGTCGGGGTGGCCGCGATGCTCTTCTGGCAGGCGGCGGTGAACATGGGGATGGTGGTGGGGCTCCTCCCGGTCGTCGGGGTGCCCCTTCCGCTCATGAGCTACGGCGGGTCTGCGGCGCTGACGGCTCTGGCGGGGGTGGGGATCGTCGGCAGCGTCGCCGTGCGACGCTTCGTGAACTGAGATCCGCCACCCGCCGAGGTTGGCGGGGAAGGCGGGCGCCCTCACCCCGGCTGGTACCGGGGAGAGGGACACGCCGCTCGCGATGCGCTAGACGACCTTCTTCACGCTCTCCAGGAGCTTCGCCTTGGGCACGGCGCCGACGATGGTGTCGACGACGCGCCCGCCCTTGAAGACGAGGAGGGTGGGGATGGAGCGGATGCCGTACTTCTGGGGCACGGCCTGGTGCTCGTCGACGTCTAGCTTCGCCACCTTGAGCTTGCCCTTGTACTCGCGGGCCAGCTCGTCGACGGCCGGCGCGATGGCCCGGCAGGGCCCGCACCACACCGCCCAGAAGTCCACCAGGACCGGGACGTCGCTCTTCAGCACTTCCTGGTCGAACGTGCCGTCCTCGAGGGTCGTTACGTCGCTGGATGCCATTCGCGCTACTTAACCGATGGACTCCGCGCTGGCAAGGTGCGGCGGCCGATGCTAACGTCACCAGACCGCGGGGGCATGGCTGCACCGCCGCGCCGGCGCGCCAGATGGCAGGTCTCCTCTTCGTCTCCCAAGCCATCCTCGACACCTGGGCCGAGCAGGGGAAGATCGACTTCTCCGGCAACGTGATGACCGTGCTCGCCGGCGAGGGCCAGGGACGCGGCTACCGCCTCGAGCCCGCCGTGCGGTTCCTCAAGGTCGTCGGCGCCGAGGTCGACCCCAACCGCCTTCTCGCCAAGGTGAAGAGCGAGGCGCAGCTCCGCGAGCTGGGCGCGGAGGTGCTCGGCGACTCGGTCATCCTGGGCGACGCGGGCTCCGAGGTCGAGCCGGGCTTCCTCGCCGAGGTGTCGGCGCTGCAGGCGGCCGCGGCCTCGAAGCCCGATCCGGCGCGAGCCGCGTCCAAGCCGCCGACCGCCGCGGCGCCGCCGGCCCGGCCGTCCGCGCCCGCCCCCCCCGCGGCCAGGCCTGCCGTCGCCGCGACGGCGCCCGTGGCCGGGAAGCCCCCCGCCGGCGCGACGCCACCGCCCGCGGCCCCGCCGCCCGCGGGGACGCCGCCGCCCGCCGCGACCCGGCCGCCGTCGCCCAAGGATCTGGAAGCGCGCCGCAAGGAGGCGGAGGCGCTGGCGCGCTTCCTGCTGGAGAACCTCTCGTGAACCACGGCGCAGCCATCCGCGCGGGCGGCTCCCCGCCGGGCCGCAGGGCTTGCGGCCGCGCCGCAGTCCCTGCGCGACCGGGGCCGGAGGTCTCGTGACCGTCGCCATCCTCCGCGCCGCCGCGGCGATCTACGCCGCCGCGGCCGCCGCCTACATCTTCCACTTCGTCCGGCCGCGCCAGGCGCGCGCCGCCTCCGCCGGGTTCGTGGTCCTCCTCGCCGCCTTCCTGGTCCACGCCGTCTCCATCGGCGTCGGCTGCGCCGAGTACGGCGGCGGCGAGTTCTTCAACCTGCGCGGCGGCTTCGGGATGGCGGCCTGGCTCGTCGCCGGGGCGCTCCTCCTCCTGCTGCGCGTCTACCACCAGCCGGCGGTGGCGGCCTTCGTCCTGCCGCTCGTCCTCGCGGCCCTGGTGCCGGGCGTGGTCGGGAGCATCGGCGGCCGCGTCGCCGCCGTGCCCGAGGCGGTGCGCCGCCCGACCGTCACCCTGCACGTCACCGTCGCATTCGTCAGCGTGGCGCTCTTCGCCATCGCCTTCGGCATCGCGCTCATGTACCTCCTGCAGGAGCGCGAGGTGAAGGGAAAGCGCTTCGGCGCGCTCTTCTCGCGCCTGCCCTC
>DATBLK010000396.1:0-2517 GCA_036555405.1 Anaeromyxobacteraceae bacterium | reverse complement strand
CGTCGAGCGGCTCCTGCACCAGGCGGGCCGGTCCGACGCGGTGCGCGGCCTGCGCATGGTCTGGACCACGGCCGGCGGCGAGCGGGCGCCGGTGGACGTTTCGGCGGTGGCGCTGGCCGGAGAGCGGGAGGGGCTGGCGCTGGTGGCGCGCGACGCGTCGGCCCGCCAGCGCCTCGAGCGCCAGATGATGCGGTCGGAGAAGCTGGCGGTGGTGGGGAGCCTGGCGGCCGGTCTGGCCCACGAGATCGGGACGCCTCTCAACGTCATCAGCGCCACGGCCGAGTACCTCATGCTCGACGGCGGGGACGAGCGCGAGCGCCTGCAGGGCATCGTCGACGAGACCGAGCGCATCAGCCGGCTGGTCCGCGAGCTCCTCACCTTCGCCCGCGGCTCGGTCCGCGGGCGTGCGCCGGTCCACCTGCCGCAGGCGGCCGACCGCGTCCTCTCGCTGCTCCGCATCCCCATGGAGAGGAAGGGGGTCCGCCTCGACCTTGACCTCCCCGCCGACCTTCCCCCGGTGGACTCCGAGCAGGACGGCGTCCACCAGATCCTCCTGAACCTCCTCCTCAACGCCCTGGCCGCGGTCTCCGAGGGCGGGCGGATCGGCGTGCGCGGCCGCCGCCTGCCCGGCGACGGCGGCGCTCCGCTGGTCAGCATCGAGGTGCACGACGACGGGCCCGGCGTCCCCGAGGCGCTGCGCGAGCGCATCTTCGACCCCTTCTTCACCACCCGGCCCGACGGGACCGGCCTGGGCCTGGCGGTGTGCGCCCGGGTCGTGGCCACGCACGGCGGCGACATCCGGGTCGCCGAGGGGCCGCTGGGCGGGGCCTGCTTCGTGGTCCAGCTCCCGGCCGCGGAGGCGCCGTGACCGCGGCCGCGGCCGAGGCCGGCGCGCTCCGGATCGTGGTCGTCGAGGACGACGCGCGCCTCCTCGACATCCTCACCCGCCACCTCGACCGCATGGGCTACCAGGTCCGCGAGGCCCGCGGCGCCGCCCAGGCGCTGGCACTGCTCGAGCAGGCGCCGGCCGACGTGGTCCTCACCGACGTCCGGATGCCGGGCATGGACGGGCGCACCCTGCTCCAGATCGCCCGGGAGCGCTTCCCCGCGACGCGCGTCATCCTCATGACCGCGTTCGGCAGCGTCGACGACGCCGTCGAGGCGATGCGGGCCGGCGCCTACACCTACGTGACCAAGCCCTTCAAGGTCGAGGAGGTGGCCGCGGTGCTGCGCAACGCCGCCCGCGAGACCGCGCTCCAGCACGAGGTCGTCGGGCTCCGCCGGGCGGTGCGCGGCCGCTGGTCGCCCGACCGCCTCATCGGGAACTCGCCGCAGATGCAGGAGGTGCGGCGCGCCATCCGCGAGGCGGCCGAGGTGGACGCCACCGTGCTGGTGACCGGGCGCAGCGGCACCGGCAAGGAGATGGCGGCCCGCGCCATCCACTACACCTCGGCCACGCGGGCGGCGGGGCCCTTCGTCCCGGTGAACTGCGCCGCCGTCCCCGAGACCCTCTTCGAGAGCGCGATGTTCGGCCACCGCCGCGGCGCCTTCACCGGTGCGCTGGAGAGCCAGGTGGGCTTCATCGAGCAGTCGAGCGGGGGCACCCTCTTTCTCGACGAGGTGGGCGACATCCCGCTGCCGCAGCAGGCCAAGCTCCTCCGCGTCCTCCAGGACTCCGAGCTCACGCCGGTGGGAGCTTCGCGTGCGGTGAAGGTCGATCTCCGGGTGGTGGCCGCCACCAACCGCGACCTCGAGGCCATGGTCCGGCGCGGCGAGTTCCGCGAGGACCTCTACTACCGGATCAACGTCCTGCGCATCCACATGCCGGAGCTCGCGGAGCGGCCCGGCGACGTTCCGGCCCTCGCCGATCACCTCCTCCTCGAGATCGCCCAGGAGCACGGCACCCCGGCGCTCGGGTTCACGCCCGAGGCCGTCGAGGCCCTCTCCCGCCACCGCTGGCCCGGCAACGTGCGCGAGCTGCGGAACGCGCTGGAGCGCGCCCTGCTGGCGGCGCGCGGCCGGCGCATCGACGCCGGCGACCTCCCGCTCGGGGCCCCCGGGCCGGCCGCGGCGTCGGCCGAAGCGCCCCTGCCCGCGGAGCGGACCCTCGCCGAGGTCGAGAAGGCGCACGTCGAGAAGGTGCTGGCCCTCTGCGGCTGGAACCGCTCCGCGGCCGCCAGGGTCCTCGGCATCGACCGGCGCACCCTCTTCAGCAAGATCCAGCGCTACGGCCTCGTCGGCCCGCTCCGGCCCGGGCCCGAGGAGCTGGAACGCGACTGAGAGCTGGTCGAGGAATCCGGGACGCCGCCCCCGCCGGGGCGGACCGCCGCCGCCCGCGAGAGGTCCTCCGCGGCGGTCGATCCGCGGCGGCGCGCCGCGGTGCGGGGCCCGAACGTACAATCCGATCCCAGCGGCGGGACGGCAAGATCGCCCCACGGGCGCGGCCGGCGCGCGCCACCTCCTCGACGCCGCGCCGTTTCCCCTCCGTGACGCGCTGGCCCCTCGCTTGCTCAGCGG
>DATBLK010000395.1:0-2292 GCA_036555405.1 Anaeromyxobacteraceae bacterium | reverse complement strand
GCCGCGGTGCTGCTCTTGGTGGGATCGGCCCGGCTGGTGGCGACGACGTGGAACGTCCCGGCGGCCGCCGGGGCGGTGTAGACGCCGGCCGTGGTCACGCCGCCCCCGCTCGCCCCCTCGGTCACGGACCAGGTCACCCTGGTGTCGGCGGCCCCGGTCACCGTGGCGGTGAAGGTCACGGTGCGGCAGGCGTCCACCGAGGCGCTCGGGGGAGAGATGGTGACGGTCACCGGCAGGGGCGCCGCCGAGACCGTGACGGTCGCGGTCGCGCTGGCGGTCGGCTCGGCCTCGCTCGTGGCCACCACGTGGAAGGTGCCGGCCGCCGCCGGCGCGGTGTAGGCGCCGCCCGCGGTGACCGCCCCGCCCGCCGCGCCCTCGGCGACGGACCAGATCACGGCGGTGTTCACCGCCCCGGTGACCTGGGCCGTGAAGGTGGCGCCGCCGCCCGGCGCGAGCGCCACCGTCGACGGCGACACGGTCACGGCGACCGACTGCGCCGAGGAGGATCGCGGGCTCACCGTGGCGGCCTCGCAGGAGGCGGTCAACGCGAGCAGCGCGGCGAGGTGGTAGGGCGCTAGGCGCGAATGCATGGCGTACTCCCTTGAATGCGGGACACCCGAAGTCGGGGGAGAAGACCATGCCTCTGGGGCCTGGGGCAACGCCCACCCGAGGCAGAGGAATGCTAGTCAATTCACCCACTTCTGCGCACTTGATGCGACGCGCTAGTAAGGGTCGGTTTTCGCTCAACCGGGCGCGATCAGTAGCTCTTCCGGGTGAGGCCGGGGACTCTCCCGGGGTCGGGTGACGTGGGTTCACCGGCTACACGCCGACCCGTGCCCGGCGCTAGCCTCCCGCACGATGGGTGGAGTGGGGTCGAAGCTCGCCGCCGGGCTGGCGCTCGCCGGCTCGGTCCTCGGCGCCTGCGGGCAGCCGGAGGCGGCGCCCGACTTCACGGTGCGCGGGGTCGGCGTGGTGGTGCGCTCCGACGCGCCGTTCGCCCACCGCGCCGACTTCCCGGGCCGCGTCGAGAGCACCATCGAGGCGGCGCTCGCCTACTGGGGCGGCGACTGGAGGCGGCTCGAGGGCGCCACGGTCTACCTCGAGGGCGCGCCGAAGGTGCGCTGTCCGGGAGCCGCCGCCGCCGTCGGCTGCTACGACGGCGACGTCCGCGTGACGACGCTCGAAGGTGGGCTCGCCCTCTCGTGCGTCGAGCAGACCGCCCTGGCCCACGAGGTCGGCCACGCCGTCGTCGGCGACGCGCTCCACGCCGACCCGCGCTGGCTCGGCTTCGAGGCGGTGGCGCTCGCGCTCGGCGGGCGGGTCGGCTACGGCGCCGCGGGAGAGGTGGACTGCACCGTCTTCCCCGGCATCTGGCAGCACCCGCCGGACGCCGGTCGGCTCCCCTGAATGCCGCGAGCGGCCAGGGCGGCCGGCGGTCGCCCGTTGGCGCGCGGCCGCATCTCGGGGACAATCGCCGGCCGTGGACGGCAAGGTCTCCGGGTCCGGGGCGGCACCGCGGGGCGAGGTGGGCTCGATCGCGGTCGACGCCGACGGCGTGGTCCGGGACTGCGACGAGGTCTTCGCCCGGTCCCTCGGCCGGACGCGCGAGCAGGTGGTCGGGTCCCGGCTCGCCGACCTGGTGGCCCCCGACGTCGCGGCCCTGCGCGGGCGGGAGGCGCTGCTCGAGCAGGTGGAGTCGCTCGTCGCCAGCCTGCAGGAGGCCATCGACTCGCGCGACGAGTTCCTCTCCATCGCCTCGCACGAGCTGAAGACGCCGCTGACCGCCCTCCAGCTCCAGGTGGACGGGCTCCTGCGGGCCTCGGCCCGCCTCGGCGGCGAGCTCTCGCCGCTGCTCCGCGACCGCCTCGCCGCCATCGGCCGGCAGGGGAAGCGCATCGGCCAGCTCGTCGCCGACCTCCTCGACGTCTCCCGCATCCGCGGCGGGCTCCTGGACCTGAAGCTCGAGCCGGTGGACCTCGCCCAGGTGGCCCGGGACGCCGTGGAGCGCTTCCGGCAGCAGGCCGCGCTCGCGGGGTGCGAGCTCATGCTGGAGACGGCCGGGCCGGTCGTGGGGCCCTGGGACCGCGGCCGCCTCGACCAGGTGGCGTCGAACCTCGTCTCCAACGCGCTGAAGTACGGGAAGGGGAAGCCGGTGGAGGTGGCGGCCTGGCGCGACGGGGACGCGGCGCTCCTCGCCGTGGCCGACCAGGGGATCGGCATCGCCCCGGAGCAGCAGGACCGGATCTTCCAGCGCTTCGAGCGGGCCGCGTCGGGGCGCGAGTTCGGCGGGCT
>DATBLK010000142.1:0-3445 GCA_036555405.1 Anaeromyxobacteraceae bacterium | reverse complement strand
GGAGATCGACGTGAACCACGAGCGCTCGCGCCGCAGCCTGGTGGCGCTGCTCGAGGCCAAGGGCGACTGGGAGGCGGCGGTGGAGCAGCGGCAGCGGCTGGCGCCGCTGCTCGAGGGCCAGACGCGCCTCGAGATGTACGTCGCCATCGGCGAGGCCTGCCGCGACCGGCTCAAGGACGCGTACCAGGCGATCGACGCCTTCGCCGGCGCCGCCCGCGCGGACCCGGCGAACGCCGGGGTCGCCGAGGCCCTCCTGGCCCTGTACCGCGAGACCAAGCAGGGGCAGAAGGCCGCCGACCTGCTGGAGCGGCTCCTGGAGCGGCCCGAGGTCCAGGCCGAGCCGGAGCGGGCCGCCCGGCTCCACCTGCAGCGGGCCCGGGTGCTGCGCGACGAGGTGAAGGACGAGGTGGCGGCGGCGGCGGAGCTGGAGGCGGCGCTGGAGCGGAGCCCGCGGCTCGCGGAGGCGTTCGCCGAGCTCGAGGAGCTCCTCTCGCAGGGCCGGCGCTGGGGGGAGCTGGAGCAGGCCTACTTGAAGACCATCCAGCGTCTCCCCAAGGGGCCGGAGGCGGCCGCCGCCCGGGTGGCGCTGTGGAAGACGCTCGGCGAGCTCTACCGCCGCGTCCTCGACGACCCCGAGCGGGCCCGCACCGCCTACGACGTCGTCGTCAAGGCCGACCCGGACGACGGCGCGGCGCTCCAGGTGTTCGCCGAGCTCTCCGAGCGCGTCCCCGGGCGTGAGGCCGAGGCGGTGGACGCCTGGCGCCGGCTGGTGCGCCTGGGCGGGGCGCCCGGCAAGGCGGCGAGCGCCCTCGTCAAGCTCCACGTGGCCCGCAAGCGCTTCGACGAGGCCTACGCCGCCGCCCAGGTGCTGGCCCACCTCGCCGGGGGCGCCACCCCGGACGAGAAGGCGGTGGTGGAGCGGCTCCGGCGCTTCGCCCGGGAGGTGGCCAGCCAGCCCCTCGACGAGAAGGGGTGGGCGCTGCTGCTCCACGAGCGCATCCGCGGCCCGGTGGCGGAGATCCTGACGCTTCTGGCGCGCGAAGCCGCCGGCCTCTTCGCCCAGTCGCCCAGGTCCCTGGGGCTCGACCCCAAGAAGGGCGAGGTGGACCTCGGATCGCAGCTCCTCTTCGCCAACACCTACCGCTACGTGGCCCGCACCCTGGGGTTCCAGCCGCCGCCGCGGCTCTACCGGGTCGAGGCGCCCGCCGGGCGGGTGGCGCTCGTGCCCACGCAGCCGCCGGCGCTGGCCGCGGCCGAGGACCTCTTCGGCGAGAAGGCGCGGAAGAAGGAGCTCTGGTTCAGCATCGGGAGGGCGATGGCCTTCGTTCGCCCCGAGTTCACCCTTTCCCGGCTCATGCCGCACGACCAGCTCGAGGTCGTCTTCCAGGCGGCCTGCAGCCTGGGCACCTCGCGCTTCGTCGTCACCGCCAAGGCGCGCGACGTGGAGCAGGTGCGGCAGCAGCTCGCCCGGCTCCTTCCGCCCGACACCCAGGCCCGGCGGCTCAAGCTCCTGGCCCGCGCCTACTGCGAGGTGCACCAGACCGGCGACGTCCGCGCCTACATGGACGCGGCCGAGCTCACCGCCAACCGCGTCGGCGCGCTCCTGGCCGGGGACCTCGAGGTGGCGCGGCGCATGATCCTCTCGGAGAAGGCGCAGGTCTCGAAGCTCCGGGAGGAGACGAAGATGGGCGATCTGGTGCAGTTCTGCCTCTCCGAGGCGTGGAGCACCCTCCGGACGCAGATCGGCACATCGGTGCAGGCAGGCGGGAATCCTTGACGCCCCCGAGGAGCGGAACCTAACCTGAGGCCGGCGATGCGCTTCGACTGCGACGGCTGCGGCGCGCAGTACATGATCTCGGACGACAAGGTCGGCCCGAGCGGTGTGAAGGTCCGCTGCAAGCGCTGCGGCAAGGTGGTGAACGTGAAGGCCGCGCCGGCGGCGGAGCCGGCCGTCGCCGGGGCGACCGCGCCGGCGGCGGACGTCGGCCTCGACGCCGAGCTGGGCCAGGCCTTCGACAACGCCTTCGGAGGCGGAGCTGCCGCCGAGGAGGCCGCGGCGCCGACGCCGGCGACCCCGGAGCCTCCCCCCGCCGCCGAGCCCGCCACCCCGGTGCCAGAGGCCCCCCGGTCCGAGGAGACGGAGTGGTACGTCGCCGTCGACGACGCGCAGGTGGGGCCGCTCGGGGCGCCCGGCGTGAAGGTGAAGTGGGAGTCGGGCGAGATCGGGCCCGACTCGCTCGTCTGGCGACCGGGGATGGCCGACTGGCTGCCGCTCTCGAGCGTCCCCACGCTCGCCCAGGTCCTGGCGCCCCTGCCGCGGGCGCCGCGAGCCGCGGCGCGCCCCTCCCCCGAGGCCGAGGCGCGGTCCGCGGCGGCGCGCCCGCCGCCGAAGGAGGCCGAGCCGCAGTGGAAGCCCGCGGCCGCGAGCGCCCTGGCTGCGCTGGCGAACGCCGAGATCTCCTCGATCAAGCCGGAGCCCGCCAAGGACGCACCGTCGCTCGTCGACAAGATCAACATCCCCGAGGGCGGCGTGGACCCGACCGGGATGATGCCGCTCCGCCTGCGCGGCGTGGAGCAGACCGACGAGGCGCAGCTCAGGCGGTCCACGCCGGTGGAGAGCACCGAGGTGCGGCAGCTCCGCAAGAGCACGAACCGCCGGCTGCTGGCCGTGCTGGTCGCCATGGTCGGCGTCACCGCCGGCGCCCTCGGGTCGATGTGGACCGTCATGGGCGGAAAGCTGCCGTTCTCGCGCACCCCGCCGGTCGCGGAGGCCCCTCCGGTCCGGCCGGTGCCGGCCCCGGTCCAGCCCGCGCCGCCGCCCCCCGCCCCGCAACCGCAGCCGCCCGCCGCGCCCGCGGCGGCCGGAGCGCAACCGCCGGTGGCGCAGGCGCAACCGCCTCCGGAGCCGCCGCCGGCCCCGGCTGCGCCCGCCGCAGGTCCTGCGCAGGGGCCCGCGGCCGCGCCGCCGGCCGCCGCCGCGCCGCCCGGGGAGTCCGCTCCCGCGGCGCGGCCGCCGAAGGAGCCGGCGAAGGAGGCGCGCGCGGCGAAGCCGCCGAGGAAGGCGAAGCCCGAGCCGGCGCGGCCGGCGCGAAGGCCGGAGCGCGTCGCGGCCGCCCCCGCCGCGCCCGCGAAGAAGCCGGCCGGCGACCCCCTCCTCGACGTCGGAGGCGACGACGACCTCGCCCGCGAGCTCTCCGGCGACGGGAAGAAGCGCAGCGTCTACGTCCCCCCGGCGCTCGGCGCCGACCTCCCCGAGTCGGTGTCGGACTCGCAGCTCAACGAGTCGCTCATCTCGATGAAGACCTCGCTCAGCGCCTGCGTGGCCGAGCAGCGGGCCGCCGACCCGTCGGTGCACGGCGCGCTCCTTCTCTCCTGGACCATCGCCCCCGACGGCGCGGTCCGGAACCTCAAGAACGCCTCCCCGGAGCACGCCAGGCACCCCATC
>DATBLK010000141.1:0-3814 GCA_036555405.1 Anaeromyxobacteraceae bacterium | reverse complement strand
CCCGTAGCCCACGTCGACGGCGTGCACCCGGGCGGCGCCGCGCTGCAGCAGGAGGTCGGTGAAGCCGCCGGTCGAGGCGCCCAGGTCGGCACAGGTCCGGCCCCCGGGGTCGACGCCGAAGGCGTCGAGGGCGCGCTCGAGCTTCAGGGCCCCGCGCGAGACGTAGCGCTGCGGGGCGGCGTCTTCCTTGAGGCGCAGCGGCTGCGACGGGTCGACGAGCTGGCCCGGCTTCTCGACGCGCCGGTCGCCCGAGACCACGGCGCCGGCGAGGACCAGCGCCTGGGCCCGGGCGCGGGAATCGGCGAGCCCGCGCTCGACGAGCAGGACGTCGACGCGCTGCTTGCGGGCGGCCATGGACGCTCCCCCTCACCCTGGCCGGACTCGACCGCAAGCCGATCTAGGCGAGCCCCTTCTCGGCCACGTTCGGCTGGATGCCGGTGATCTCCCGGCAGGCGCGGGCGATCCCGGCGGCGTCGAGGCCGAGCTGGGCCCGCTGCTTCTGCACGTCGCCGTGGGTGACGAACTGGTCCGGCAGGCCGATGCGCCGGACCTGGACCCGCGGGAGGAGCCCCTTGCGCTCGAGGAGCTCCAGCACCGCCGCGCCGAAGCCGCCGGCGAGCGCGCTCTCCTCCACCGTCACCACGCGGTGCGCCGCCGCGGCGGCGGCGCAGAGGAGGTCCTCGTCGAGCGGCTTGGCGAAGCGGGCGTCGACCACCGTGGCGGCGATGCCGTCCCGCGCCAGGGCCTCGGCGGCGGCCGCCGCGGCGTGAGCGCAGGGGCCGAGGGCGAGCACCGCCACGTCCGGCCGCGCGCCCCCGTCCTTCAGGAGCCGACCCCTGCCGAGCGGAAGCGCCCGCGGCTCCGGGTCCATCGGCACGCCCAGGGCGCCGCCGCGGGGGAAGCGGAGCGCCGCCGGCCCGTCGCAGGCCAGGGCGGTGGCGAGCATGTGGCGCATCTCGTTCTCGTCGGACGGCGCCATGACCACGAAGTTGGGCACGCAGCGCAGGTACGAGACGTCGAAGGCGCCCTGGTGCGTCTTCCCGTCGGCGCCGACGAGCCCGCCGCGGTCGAGCGCGAAGGTGACCGGCAGCTTCTGCAGGGCCACGTCGTGGATGATCTGGTCGTAGGCCCGCTGCAGGAAGGTGGAGTAGATGGCGACGACCGGCCGCATCCCCTCGCAGGCGAGGCCGGCGGCGAAGGTCACGGCGTGCTGCTCGGCGATGCCGACGTCGTAGGTCCGCTCCGGGTGGAGCTTCTTCGCCTTCACCAGCCCGGTGCCCTCGAGCATCGCCGCGGTGATGGCGACGACGCGGTCGTCCCGCTGCATCTGCTCGCAGACCGCCTCGGCGAAGACGTCGGTGAAGGTGCGGGCGGCGGCCTTTCGGGACCGACCGGTCTTCGGGTCGAAGAAGGACAGGCCGTGGCCGCGGGTGGCGAGGTCGCTCTCGGCGGGGTGGTACCCCTTCCCCTTGGTGGTGACGAGGTGAAAGAGGACCGGCCCCTCGAAGGTGGCGAGCTTCCGGAACGTCTCCACCAGGGCGGCGACGTCGTGGCCGTCGGCCGGCCCGACGTAGTGGAAGCCGAGCCCCTCGAAGAGGACGCCCGGAGTGAAGAGCGCCTTCGCCGCGGTGATGCCGTGGCGGATGACCTCGATGGCCTCGCCGCCGCGCGGCACCTTCCCGAGGAAGCCCTTCACCGACCTCCGCCAGCGGGCGTAGGTCCGGGAGGTGAACTTCTTCGAGAGCCACTCGCTCATCGCCCCGACGTTGGGCGAGATGGACATCTCGTTGTCGTTCAGGACCACGATCAGGTCCCGCTTGAGGTAGCCGGCCTGGTTCAGCCCCTCGAAGGCGATCCCGCCGGTCAGGGCGCCGTCGCCGACCACCGCCACGACCTTGCCCTCCTGGCCGCGGAGCCGGCGCGCCTCGATCATCCCCAGCGCCGCCGAGACGGCGGTCGAGGCGTGGCCCACGCCGAAGGCGTCGTGCTCCGACTCCTGCCGCTCGGGAAAGCCCGCCAGCCCGCCCTCGGTGCGGATGGTGCGGAAGCGCTCCCGGCGCCCGGTGAGGATCTTGTGGGCGTAGGCCTGGTGGCCCACGTCCCAGACCAGGCGGTCGCCGGGGGAGTCGAAGACGTAGTGGAGGGCGACGTTGATCTCCACCGCGCCCAGCGACGAGCCGAGGTGGCCGCCGTTCCGGGCGCAGGTCTCGATGATCTCGTCGCGGATCTCCTGGCAGAGCCGGGGAAGGTCCTCGGCCGGCAGCTTCTTGAGATCGGCGGGGGAATCGATGCCGTCGAGCAGGCGGGCCATGCGTCACCTTCTCCGGGTCACGACGAAGCGGGCCAGCGCGCGCAGCGGCTCGGCCCGCGGCCCCAGGGGGGCGAGGAGCTCCAGGGCCTCGGCGCAGAGGGCGTCGGCGCGGCGCCGCGCCTCGTCCGGGCCGACGAGCGCCGGGAGGGTGGCCTTTCCGGCGGCGGCGTCCTTCCCGGTCCGTTTCCCCAGCGCCGCGGGGTCGCCGCCGAGGTCGAGAAGGTCGTCGGCGATCTGGAAGGCCAGCCCGAGGCGCCGGCCCACGGCGTCGAGCCCCCGGCTCTCCCCGCAGCCGGCGACCGCGCCCCCGGCCACCGCGGCGGCGAGCAGCGCGCCGGTCTTCCGGGCCATGAGGTCGAGCACCTCGGCCTCGGCCAGCGCCCTCCCCTCCGACTCCAGATCCAGGGCTTGCCCCTCGACCATCCGCGTCGCCGCGCCGGCGAGCAGCCGGGCCAGATCGGCGGCGCGCGGCTCGCCCCGCTCGAGCAGCCACGCGAAGGCGGCCGACTGGAGCGCGTCCCCCACCAGCACCGCCGTCGCCTCGCCGAAGGCGCGGTGGACGGTGGGGCGCCCGCGGCGGAGGTCGTCGTCGTCCATGGAGGGCAGGTCGTCGTGGACCAGCGAGTAGGTGTGGACCATCTCCAGCGCCACCGCGAAGCGCATCGCCAGGGAGTCGTCGCCGCAGTCCCCGCCCACCGCCTCGGCCGAGGCCAGGGCCAGCGCCGGCCGCAGGCGCTTCCCGCCTCCCAGGAGCGCGTACCCCAGCGCCTCGGCGAGCCGCGCCGGGCCGGCGCGGGCGCGCTCCGCGGCGGCGCGCCGGAGCTCCGCCTCCACCCGTCGGCCGGCGCCGGCGAGGTAGCCCTCGATGTCGAGCGGCGGGGTCACGGGGAGGCCGTTTCTCGCACGGGCCGGGGGCGGACTCAAGCCGGCGCGGCTCCGGGCACCCGGCTCCCCAGGATCTCCCGGATGCGGGCGATGAGGCGGTCGACGTCCAGCGGCTTCGCGAAGTAGTCCACCGCGCCGGCGGCGAGCCCCTGCTTCTCGTCCTCGGCGCTCTTGCGGGCCGAGATGAAGATCACCGGGATGTCGGCGAAGGTCTCGTTCTTCTTGATGGCGCGGCAGAGCTCGAAGCCGTCGATCCAGCTCATCATGACGTCGAGGAGGATGACGTCCGGCCGGTCGACGTGCATCGCCGAGATGAGCCGCAGCCCGTTCGCCGCCTGGCCGACGTCGAACCCCTCGAGCTCGAGGGCGAGGGTGAGCATCTCGCGCGTGTCGCGATCGTCGTCCACGATGATGACCTTCGGCTTCTTCATGGGCGGCTCCGCCGGCACGGTGAATCAGGTTCCCTTCTCGGCTCAGGGCTTGTCCTCGCCGTGCGAGCCGCGGCCCGCGCCGGCCTGCGCCGGCGAGGGCTGGAACGGCACCGCCTCGTCGCCGCCGTCGGCGGACCGGACGAGCTGCTCCACGCGCCGCTCCGCATCGTCGAGCTTTCGCGACGCG
>DATBLK010000129.1:0-1943 GCA_036555405.1 Anaeromyxobacteraceae bacterium | reverse complement strand
GATCCCGACGTTGAACAGCCAGAGCTGGACGCGGGCGAGCTTCGGGAAGACGAGCGGCCGCTTGCAGAGCCGCATCACGATCCAGAAGGAGAGGCCGAAGATGGCGCCCACGCCGAGCCCGAAGGCGAGCCCGTTGGTGTGCACCGGGCGCAGCCGGCCGAAGGTGAGGTAGGGCGGGAAGTTCGCGGCGGCGGTCCACATCTGCACCGAGATGAGGAGCCCGACGAGGATGCCCACCACTCCCCAGAAGATCGCGGAGAGGATGAAGCCCTGCACCGTCCGGTTGTCGTAGCGGTATTCGCCCATGTCCCTGTCGCCCTCCCCTGGGCGGGCCTGCCCCGAGCGCGGCCCGGCCCCCGCCGGGCGGCCCCGGGGCCCGTCGCTCGGTCGGCGCCGGTGAAGCTGCGACAGGATGCACACCTGGTGCTCGTCCGTCTACCTCAAAAGGGTCGCACGCGTGCGGCACAGGCGCGCAACCGCCCGGGATGAGGCCGCTCTTCCGCGTAGCGAGGTCGAGCCGTCGATCGCCCTCGGAGGCGACCGCGACGTCGCGACACCACTCGCGCGTGATGGGTGGGGTCAGCGCCCCAGCATTCCCTGCTTGAGGTCCTCGTCGGCGGGCTCGGGCCCGAGCCAGTTCCGGAAGAGCGCGTCGGCGAACTCCTTGCCCGCCACCGCCGCCGCCGGGCCGCCCTCGACGCCGACGGTGCTGCCGGCCCCCGGGACGTAGCTGACGACGAGGACCTGCCCTTCCTTCACCTTCTCGGGCAGGACCTTCGCGATCTCCGGGATGTGCGCGCTGGCTGCGGCCGCGGTGGCCTTCGAGTTCTTCTCGAACCCGTCGCGGAAGGCGCCCAGGATCGAGGCCGCGTCCACGTCCCGGAGGAGGTGCATGCGCACCACCTTGGCCTGGTCGGCGGCGACGACGGCCTGCGGGTCCGAGGAGCGCGACTCGAGGTAGAGCCCGCCGGCGTAGACCTTCAGGAAGAAGCGCTTGCGGATCCCGGCCCCGTTGAGCTGGAGCGTCCTCCCGCCGGCGACGACCGCCTCGGGGAGGTTCGCGCCTCCGACCTCGCGAGCCTGCGCGGCGACGGCCAGGGCTGCGGCGGCTGCGGCGGCGAGCGTCCTCATGCCGAACCTCCCGGAGGCGGGGTGGCGGAGAGCCTGCCAGCCCGGCCGGTCCGCGCCAAGCGCCCGCGCGGGTCAGGTCCGCCAGCCGGCGTTGTGGCGGGCCAGCGCCTCGTCGACGGCGCCGAGCTCGGCCTCGGCGAGGATGCCGCGCTCCACGAACCAGCGGCCGATGCGCCGGGGGTCGCGGCGCCGCCAGGCGAGCGCCTGGGCGAGCTCGGCCCACGCGATGCGGCCGCAGTAGTAGAGGTACTCGGCGAAGCGCAGCGGGCGCGGCGGCAGGGGGCGGGCCGGCGCCGGGCGCGGCGCCCTGCGCCCGGCGGCCTCGTCCGCAGCCGCCAGCCCGTCGAGGAGCTCGAAGGCGGAGCACAGGGCCATGAACTCGTCGGCGAGCGCCCGGGCGTCCTGGCCCAGCGCGGCGGCGCGGTCGGGGTGGATCTCCAGGGCGCGGCGCCGGAAGGCGCGGCGCAGCTCGGCGCGCCGCACGCCGGGGCCCAGCTCGCGCCCCAGCACCAGCCTCGCCGCCCGCTCGACCTCCGCCGCCGCCCGCGCGCCCACGGCCGCATGAGATCACCCGGGCCGAGGAAGGCAAGTTCCTGACCTCACTCCACGGCCAGGACCCTCCCGAGCGCGCTCCGCAGCCCATCGAGCTCGAAGGGCTTCTCGAGCCAGGTCACCTCCGGGAGCTCGAGGAAGGCGCGGGCCGCGGCGGTGAAGGCGCCGGCGGTGAGGAAGAGCGTGTGGCGCGCCAGCCCCGGGTCCACCGTCTGCAGCTCGCGGTGGAACTCGGGGCCGCTCATCTCCGGCATGAGGAT
>DATBLK010000044.1:0-2705 GCA_036555405.1 Anaeromyxobacteraceae bacterium | reverse complement strand
CCACCTCGCGGTCGCCCCGATCCGCCGAACGGGATACCCTCGGGCGCGATGTCGACGGTCTGGCTGGCAGGGGGAAGCGGCCTCGTCGGCGGCGCGCTCCTGCGCCGCCTCCTCGCGGACGCCAGCTTCGACCGCGTCGTCGCGGTCGGGCGGCGCAGGCTGGCGCTCGAGCACCCGAAGCTCAGCCAGGCCATCGTCGACTTCGCCTCGCCGACGGCCTTCGAGGGGCTGGAGCCCCCGCAGGTCGCGTTCTGCTGCCTCGGCACCACCATCCAGAAGGCCGGGTCGCGGGATGGGTTCCGGGCGGTGGACCACGACGCCGTGCTGGCCTTCGCCCGTGCGGCGCGGGGGAAGGGCGCGCGCACCTTCCTGCACGTCTCGGCGCTCGGCGCCGACCCTCGCTCGCTCGTCTTCTACAGCTCCGTGAAAGGGCAGATCGAGGAGTCCGTGGCGCGGCTCGGGTTCGAGAGCGTCTACGCCCTGCGCCCCTCCATCCTGGACGGCGAGCGGCAGGAGAGCCGCCCCGGGGAGCGCGTCGGCCTCCTCGTCGCCCGCGCCCTCGGCCCGCTCCTCGGCAGGTACAAGCCGACGCCCGTCGAGGCCGTCGCCGAGGCGATGGTGGCGCTGGCCAAGGCGCCCGCGCCCGGGGCGCACGTGGTGGACGCGGGCGCGATCCCGAACGCGCGGGCCTGACCGCGGCGGGCGAGGGAGCGCCCGGCCGCGCCCCGCGCCGCGCGACTTCCCCCGGCGAGATCCCCTACCCGGCCCGCAGCCGCTCCAGCTCGGCGACCCAGCCGGGCGAGAGACCTGCCGACCGGGCGCCGCGGATCACCGCCCCGAGCCACGAGCGCGCCGGCGGCCCCTCGGCGGGCAGGCGGCGATCGGGGCTCGCCACCCAGGCGACGGCCGCGACCGGTTCGCCCCCGGCGAGGGGCGCCACCTTCACGTCCACGGCCCGGTACAGGCCGGAGGCGGCGCCCTCCTTGTGCTCGGCGAGGCCCCGCGCGGCTCCCGGCATGGGGAGCGCCAGGCCCTCGACCCGCGATCCGGCCGCCGCCGCGAGGCTTCCCACCGTCCCACCCCAGTAGCGGGAGACCACGTCGAAGGCCAGGCGCCAGCCGTCGAGCCGCGCCGCGAAGGCCCGCGAGAAGTCGGGCATGGCGTAGCCGTGCTCGGCCGCCCAGGCGCGAAAGGCGTCGCGGTCCAGCGAGGAGCCGTACAGGAACCAGACGAAGTCGGGGCCGGCGGCCGCCTGGTGCGCCGCGCCGGACACGGGAAGGGGCACGAGACCGGATGTAACCGGCGCGCGGCTCGGCCGCGCGGTCCGGCCTCGCTCCTGCGCCCCGACCGATCGATGGGGGCGCGGGCCGCCTCCGGCCGGGCGCCTCAGCGCGGCTTCGCGGGCGCCCCGTGCCGGCCCGCCCCTGCCGCGAACTCCCGCGCGCCGGCGAGCGATCCGGCGTCGAGGACGCGTTCGCCGCCTCGATGCTCGGCGCGCAGCGCCTCGGGGAGCGGCAGTTCGAGCGCGCGGAGCGCGGAGGCGCGGTCCGCCCGCAGGCACGCCTGCGGGAACGTCGCGATCTCCCGGGCCAGCTGCTCGGCCGCCTGCCGCGAGGTCCCGTCCGGCACCACCCGGCTCGCGAGGCCCATCTGCAGGGCCTCGGCGGCGCCGACCGGCCGGCCGGTGAGGATGAGGTCGAGCGCCCGGCCCAGGCCGACGAGGCGCGGCAGGCGAACGGTGCCGCCGTCGATGAGGGGGACGCCCCAGCGTCGGCTGAAGACGCCCATCACCGCACTCTCCTCCACCACGCGCAGGTCGCACCAGAGCGCCAGCTCGAGGCCGCCGGCGACGGCGTGGCCCGCAACGGCGGCGATGACGGGCTTCGCCAGCGCGAGCCGGCTCGGCCCCATGGGTCCGTCTCCGCCCTCGTCGAGCTCGAGGAGCGCGCCCGCGGCGATGGCCTTCAGATCCGCCCCGGCGCAGAACGTCCCGCCCTCGCCGAACAGGACGGCCACGCGGGCCTGCTCGTCCCGCTCGAACGCCCCGAAGGCGTCGACCAGCGCGGCGGCGGTGGCGCGGTCGACGGCGTTGCGCACCTCGGGGCGGCTCAGGATGACGGTGGTGACGGCCTCTCGCTTCTCGACGCGCACGGTGGGCACGGCGGGCTCCTCGGCGCTCCTTCAAGGGGATCGATACGGGCCCCGCCTGGGGCTCAACTCTTCCCGCCGCCCGGTGCGATCGCCGGCGCGGTCCCGCCTCCCGCGGCGGCGGCCGCGGCGGCCTTCTCGGCGGCGCGCCGGCGCATCCCCCGCTGCATGTACCCGTAGCCGACGAGCAGGGCGGCGAAGAGCGGCGAGGTGGCGGCGGCCACCGTGAGCGCGTCGTGGCCCAGCACCACCCGCGCCACCGCCCCGGCGGCGCCGGTCAGGAAGTCGGCGTAGTAGACGAAGGCGTAGATGGCCGTCGCGGCGGCCGCGGCGATGGCGGTGGCGAAGGCCAGCATGAGGGCCCCCCGCCCCAGGGCGTTCCCCTCCCTCTTCTCGAGCTCGGACGACTCGACGGCTGGGGTGCCCATGGGCGACCTCCGGGATCCGGGACCTCGGCCTCGCTACTTCTTCCCCTTCTTCTTCACGAAGGGCTTCATCTCCTTCTCGAAGGCCTCGAGGTCGCCGTTGGCCTGGAAGTCGGGGATGGAGATGACGGC
>DATBLK010000043.1:0-9314 GCA_036555405.1 Anaeromyxobacteraceae bacterium | reverse complement strand
ACACGCCGGCCCCCGCGGTCCGGGAGGGCCTGGCGACCGGAAACCACGCTACACCGGCCCCCGCCTTCCCGGAGACAAGGGGCCCCAGTTCCGTCCGGAGAAGAAGCAGCCCCTCACCCACAACCCCTTCGCGGCCCTGGCGCAGAAGCTCGAGGGCGGAGCCGCGGCGGAGGAGGCGTCCCCGCCGCCGGCCGCCGAGCCGACTGCGCCCGGGCCGGCGGCCGCCGAGGCGGCGACCGCCGGCGAGGTGCCGGCCGCGCCCGAGCCCGCGGTCGAGGCCGCGCCCGCGGCGGAGCCCGCGCCCGCCGCCGAGCCGGCGCCCGCCGGCGAGGGCGAGGCCGGCGCTCGAGGGTGAGCCGGCGGGCTGCGCGGTGACTCCGTTCGGCCGCACCGCCGCGGTCTTCGACGTCGACGACTCGCTCCTCGACGGAAACGCCGGGACCATCTTCACCTGGTACCTCTACAGCGAGAAGATCATGCGGCCGGAGATCCGGGCCCGCATCCCCCGCGTCATCTACGAGTACGCCCGCCGGCGCCTCACCGAGCAGGACATGGTGGAGGTGGGATCGCGCTGCCAGGAAGGGCTGCGGGCCGACCTGGTCCAGGGGCACGCCGCCGCCTGCTTCCAGCGCCACCTGAGGAAGCGCATCACCACCGGCGCGGTGCGACAGGTCCGCAAGCACCTGCTCTCCGGCCACCTGGTGGTCATGGCCTCCGGCTCGCCGCAGGCCATCATCGACGTCATCGGACGCCACCTCCGCGTCCACGTCGCCGTGGGCACGCGCACCCGGATCGTCGACGGCCGCATGACCGATCAGATCGTCCCGCCCGTGGTCTTCCGCGACGGGAAGCGGGCCACCATCGAGCGGATCGCCGAGCGCTACGACATCGACCTCTCCCGCAGCTTCCTCTACTCCGACTCGCCCGCCGACGCCCCGCTCTTCGAGGCGGTGGGGAACCCGGTGGTGGTGAACCCCAGGCCGTCCTTCCGCCCCGAGGCGGAGCGGCGCGGATGGGAGATCGCCGAGTGGCGCGAGCGCTCCAAGGGCCAGCTTCCTCCGGACGTCGCCGACGAGTGGGGAAGCTGGGACGGGTGAGGGCCCCCCTCACCCTGGCCCTCTCCCCCGCGGGGCGGGGGAGAGGGGAAGCGACGTCGAGCGTTCACGGAAGCTGGAACAACCTGCGCGCGTTCGCGGTCGTGACCTCCGCCACCTCCTCCGGCGAGATCCCCCAGAGATCCGCCACCCTGGCCGCGACCAGCGCCACGAACGCCGGCTCGTTGCGCCGGCCCCGGTGGGGCGCGGGCGCCAGGAACGGGCTGTCGGTCTCGACGAGGAGCCGGTCGCGCGGGATGTCCCGCACCGCCTGGCGCAGCGGCTCGGCGTTGCGGAAGGTGACGACGCCGGCGACGGAGAGGTGGAGGCCCATGTCGAGGTAGCGGCGGGCCGCGGCCTCGCCCCCGGTGAAGCAGTGGACCACGCCGCCCGCCGGCGGCACGCCCTCCTCGGAGAGGATGCGGGCGCAGGCGTCGTCGGCCTCGCGGACGTGGATCACCACCGGCTTCCCGGCGGCGCGGGCCAGGGCCAGGGACCGCCGGAAGGCGGCCTCCTGCGCCGGGCGCGGCGAGTGGTCGTAGTGGAAGTCGAGGCCGGTCTCGCCCACGGCGGCGACGCGCGGGTCGCGGGCCAGCCGCTCCAGCGCCTCCCAGTCGGCCTCGGGCACGCGGGCGCATTCGTGGGGGTGGACGCCGGCGGTCGCGCTGAAGGTGGCCGGGTCGCGGGAGGCGAGCTCCAGGGCGTTCCCGAAGGAGCCCGGCCTGCGCCACAGCCCGATGCAGACCACGCGGGTCACGCCGGCCGCCCGGGCCCGCTCCACCAGCGCGCCCAGGTCCGGCCGGCCGTCCTCGTCGTCGAGGTGGGCGTGGCTGTCGACGAGGCCGCCCACCTCACTTCACCCGCGTGCCGGGGGGCACGGCGTCCCCCACCGCCACCACCTGCACGTCGGGGGGCTCGCCGGCGGCGAGCAGCATGCCCTGGGAGACGATGCCGCGCAGCGGCCGCGGCTCGAGGTTCGCCACCACCACGATGCGCCGGCCCACCAGCGCCGCGGGGTCGGGGTAGGACCGGGCGATCCCGGCGACGATGGTGCGGGGGCTCCCCTCGCCGACGTCGACGGTCAGCTTCAGGAGCTTGTCGGCCTTGGGCACCGGCTCGGCGGAGAGGACCGCCGCCACCCTGAGATCCACCCGGGCGAAGTCGTCGTAGCCGATGACCTGCGGGACCCCGGCCGGGGGCGCCGCGGCCGGGCTCGCGGCCTCCACCCGGCCCGCCGCGGCCGGCACCTCGGCGGGCCCTTCCCCGGCCGGCAGGATGAGCCGGGCCACCCGCTTCCCGTCGAGCCGCGGGATCTGCGGCGCCTTCCCCTTCACCTCCACCGGGGGGCCGCCGAAGGCGTCGAGGTCCTCGGGCCAGCGCGCCGGGTCGGGCTGGCCGAAGGCGGCGGCCAGCCGGCCGGCGAAGCCGGGCATCACCGGCCAGAGGATCACCGCCGCGGCGCGCAGCGCCTTGGCGGCGCCGAAGAGCGTCGCCCGGGAGCCCGCGGCGCCCGGCTCCTCCCAGGGCCGGACCTCCTGCATCCGCCGGTTCGCGAGGCTGGCCAGTCCGGTGGCCAGGCGCACCGCCTCGCGGTGCTCGAGCGCGAGGTAGGCCCGGCGCGCCCCTCGCAGGGCCTCGCGGGCGGCCTCGGCCA
Organism: Anaeromyxobacteraceae bacterium; assembly: GCA_036555405.1. Lineage (GTDB taxonomy): Bacteria > Myxococcota > Myxococcia > Myxococcales > Anaeromyxobacteraceae > DATBLK01. Next base: position 6,566 of record DATBLK010000043.1, on the reverse strand, counting down.
GAGCCGGCTCCGGCTCCGCCCGCAGCGGGCCGCCCAGGCGCTCCAGGAGCGCGGCGACGCGCGAGGCCAGGTTGGCCACGTTGTTCGCCAGGTCGGCGTTGACGCGGTTGCGAAACTCCTCGAGCGAGAGGTCGAGGTCGCCCGGGCCCGGCCCCAGGCTCGCCGCGAAGAAGTAGCGGAGCAGCTCCGGGTCGAGCCCGGCCTGGAGGTAGGTGTCGGCGTTGATGAAGGTGCCGCGCGACTTCGACATCTTCTCGCCGTTCACCGTGAGGAAGCCGTGCACCGAGAGCCGGTCGGGCCGCTTGACCCCCGCCGCCCAGAGCATCGCCGGCCAGAAGACGGCGTGGAACCGGAGGATGTCCTTGCCGATGAAGTGCTCGAGGCGCGCCGGCGCTCCCTCGGCGAGGTAGCGGCGCTCGAAGTCGGCCGGGGTCAGGCGCCGGCCCTCGGGGACCTCGGCGGCGAAGTGGTGCTCGCCGCTGGAGAGGTAGCCGATGGGAGCGTCCACCCAGACGTAGAGGAACTTGCCGGGGAAGTCCGCGTCCGGCACCGGGAAGCCGAAGTAGGGCGCGTCCCGGGTGATGCACCAGTCCTGGAGGTCCGCGAGCCAGCCCGAGACTTGATGCCGGACGGCGGGGAAGAGGTGACCCTCCGCCTCCACCCAGTCGCGGATGACGGCGAAGACCCGCGGCTCGCGGAGGTTCACGTAGGCGTGCTCGCTGGCGCGCACCACCGGCACGCTGCCGCACAGGGCGCAAGCCGGCCCGATCAGGTCGCGCGGGTCGTAGGTGGTGCCGCAGCTCTCGCAGACGTCGCCGTACTGGTCGGGCGTCCCGCAGCGCGGGCAGGTCCCCTTCACGAAGCGGTCGGGGAGGAAGCGCCGGTCGCGCTCGCAGTAGAGCTGCTCCACGGCGCGCCTGGCGACGAGCCCCCGCGCCTTCAGGGCGTCGTAGATGCGGTTCGCCCAGCGCTGGTTCTCCGGCGAGTGGGTCGTGTAGTAGGTGTCGTGCGAGATGCCGAAGGCCGCGAAGGTGCGGCGGTGCTCGGCGCGGTACTTCTCGGCGAAGTCGGCGGGCGCCATGCCGGCCTTGGCGGCGTTCACCTCGATGGGCGTGCCGTGGGCGTCGGCGGCGCAGATCCAGGTGACGTCGTCGCCGGCGGCCCTGCGGAAGCGGACGTAGACGTCGGTCTGCACGTGCTCGACCATGTGGCCGAGGTGGATCGGGCCGTTGGCGTACGGCAGGGCGCTCGTCACCAGGAGTCGCTCGCTCACGCAGCACCTCTCCTCTCCCGCTCGGCCAGCAGTCCCAGCAGCACCCGCTCGACGAGCGGGCGCGCCTCCCGCCCGCTCTTCGCGCCCAGGTCGGCCTCGGCCAGGCCCGACAGGGCCTCGAGGAGCGCGCCCCGCTCGAAGCGGGCCGCCGCCTGGTACTTCATCCAGAAGCCGAAGGGCTTCCTCCCCTCGAGCTCCTCCGGCGGGACGAGGGGAAGGACCGCGGCCTGCCACTCGTCGAAGCTCTCGATGCGCCGCTCCCCGGCGGCCCGGCGGCCGCGCTCGCGCTCGACGATCAGCCGCCGCACGGTCGCCGCCAGCGCGCCGACGACGGCGTGGAGGCTGGCGCCGTCGGCCAGGCTCCGGTCCAGGACCGCGAGGGCCTCCGGCAGGTCCCCCTTCTCCACGGCGTTCCCCAGGGCGAAGAAGGCGTCGCTCGCGCTCCGGGTCACCAGCTCGTCCACGTCGGCGGCGCGGATCACCTTCCGGTCGCCGGCGAAGGCCGCCAGCTTCGCCACCTCGGCGGCCAGCGTCCGGGCGTCGTCGCCCACCAGGGCCGCGAGCCGCGCCTCGGCACCCCGGTCGGCGACCTTCCCGGTCCCCGCCAGCAGCGCTTCCAGCACCGGCCCGAGGACCGGCCGCTCCTCTCCCCAGCGGCCTTGCCGCTCGATGCGGAAGGTGACGCGCCGCCCCACCGCGGCGAGGCGCCGCACCAGCGGCAGCCGGCCGTCGACCTTGCCCGCGGCCACGACCAGGGCGTGGCCGCCGGGAAGGCCGCGCGCCAGGAGCGCGTCCAGCGCCGAGGCGTCGTCCTGGGCCGCCCGCATCTCCCGCTCCAGGGCCCAGCGGGCGGCGGCGGCGACGAAGTCGGCGCCGCCCTCGCCGAGCTCCACCCCGAGCTCCCGCCGCCAGTCCTCGGCGCCGGGCGAGCCCTTGCCGCGCGGGTCGAGGTCCGAGGCGCCCCAGCCCGCCCTGGCCGCCAGGGCCAGCAGCCGCCGCGCCGCCTCCCGCTGCCGGCCCTGCCGCCACATCTCGCGGGCGCGGTCGAAGGCCTCGCCCTGGTCCTCGCGCGAGGAGAGGAAGGCGGGCTCGGCGACCAGGACCACCTTGGGGCCGCGGAAGAGCCCGGGGGTGGCGAGCTCGGCCGCGACCTCGGAGGGCGACGCCGCCGCGTCGAGCTCGACGACGTTCAGCGCGCGGGCGGCCTCCGGCACCAGCGCCTCGGCGAGGGCGCGGGCGCCGCGCCCGGTCAGGTACGGGTCCCCGTCGAAGAGGTAGGCCGGCGCCGGCGATCCGGACCGCGCCTCCTCGAGGCACTGCGCCAGGGTGGCGCCCCCGCTAGCCATGGAACCACCCGATGAGCATGCGCTCCAGGGCCAGGGCCGCGGCCGCGTTCTGCCGGAGGCCGGCCAGCGCCTGCCGGACGCCGTCGGCGCGCCGCAGCACCGCCGCCGGGGACAGGGCCGCGGCCGCCGCAGCCGTGGCCGCGCCCAGGTCGGCGAGCGCCGGGCGGCAGGCCTCGCCGGCCGCCTGGCGCGCCAGGACGTCGCGGAGCCAGACGAGGAGGAGCTCGCAGGTCTGGCGCGCCGCCTCGCGGTCCGCGCCCTGGGCGCGAGCGTAGGCGATCCAGGCGCCGGCGTCGTCGGCCGGGAGCCCGGCCGCGTCCTCGATCGCCTGCCGCCGCGTCGCCAGCGCCGCGGGGTCGAGCGCCAGCGCCCGGCCCAGGGACCCGCCGCCCAGGGCGGCGGCGAGGCGGGCCTCCTCCCGCGGCCGGCCCGCCGCCTCGAGGCGCGCCGCCACCAGCTCGTCGGAGAGCGGCGCGAAGGGGACGCGCAGGCAGCGCGACCGCACCGTGGGGAGCAGCGCGTCGGCCCGCGAGGCGACCAGGAGGAGGACGGTGTCCGCGGGCGGCTCCTCCAGCGTCTTCAGCAGGGCGTTCTGCGCCTGCGGGTTCATCGCGTCGGCGGGGTCGAGCACGACCACGCGCCGCCGGCCCTCGAAGCGCTTCAGCGAGAGCCGGCGGTCCACCAGCTCGCGCACCTGGTCGACGACGATGTCGCGGGACGGCGCCCGGCCGCCGCGCGGCTCCCACCGCCCGGCGCGCGCCATGGCCCGCTCCTCCTCGAGGACCAGGACGTCGGGGTGCACGCCCCGCGCGATCTTCCGGCAGGGGAGGCAGGCGCCACAGGCGTCGCCGTCGCCGCGCTCGCAGTTCAGCGCCTGCGCCAGGGTCCGGGCCGCGGTCCCCTTTCCCACCCCCTCGGGCCCGGCCAGGAGCCAGGCGTGGTGCAGCGGGCCGCCGGCTGCCGCCGCGCGCAGCGCCGCCACGGCGCGGTCCTGTCCGAGGATCTCCGAGAAGGGCATCCGGCGCGGCGAACCATAGCACGGGCGGCAGCGGAGTCCGCGGGCCGGCGGCGGAGGAGGGCGGCGTCAGGCCTCGCGGTCGGGCGCCGGCCCCGGGAGGGCGATCTCGCCGCTGCGCGACCGGGGGCGGGTGGGCGCCGGCGGGAGCCGGACCGTGAACGTCGAGCCCAGTCCTGGACCCGGGCTCTCGGCCTCGACCGTGCCGCCGTGGGCCTCGACGAGGTGGCGGACGATGGCCAGGCCGAGCCCGAGGCCGCCGTGCGCCCGCGTCGTCGAGGAGTCGGCCTGCCGGAAGCGCTCGAAGAGGTGGGGCAGGAAGTCCCGGGTGATGCCCTTCCCGCTGTCGGAGACGGCGATCTCCACCCCGGCAGCCTCGGCCTGCGCCAGCCGGATCTCCACCCGGCCCCCCGGCGGCGTGAACTTGATGGCGTTGGAGAGGAGGTTCCAGACCACCTGCTGGAGCCGCCCGGGGTCTCCGGCCACCGCCCCGACCTTGGCGAGCCGGATGGCGATCTCGATGTCGCGCCCGCGGGCCGCCGGCTCGACGACCTCGGCCGCCGCCCGGATCACCGCCGCCAGGTCGACCGGCCGCACGTCGAGGCGCAGCACGCCCCGCACGATGCGTGAGACGTCGAGGAGGTCGTCGACGAGCTGGGCCTGGGTGGTGGCGCCGCGCTCGATGGCCTCGACCGCCTGGCGCACCTCGGCCTCGTCGAGCTTCCCGCCGCGCAGCAGGCGCGCCCAGCCGAGCACCGAGTTCAGCGGCGTGCGCAGCTCGTGCGAGAGCGTGGCGATGAACTCGTCCTTGGCCCCGCTGGAGCGCTCCGCCTCGGCCCGCGCCACCCGCTCCCGCTCCAGGAGCACGACGCGCTCCGCCTCCACCCGCCGCAGCCACTCGCGCTCGGCGCGCAGCGTCTCCTCGACGCGGCCCCGGTCGTCGTCGGCCCGCTGGACCTCGCGGGCGTTGCGCCAGAGGATGACCGAGCCGGTGACGATGGCGGAGAGCACCAGGAACGAGGCGCCCACCACCGCCTCGTACTTCCCGAGCCGCGGCCCGAACACCAGGAAGAGCCAGCCGAGCGCCAGGGGCAGGAGCACCACCGGGACGAGGAGTCGCCGCATGACCCGCCCCCCGGGCCCGTCGGCCGAGATCACGGTCATGAGCCCGCGGTCGGGCCGCGCCAGCAGGGCCGACCCGGCGAGCAGCGCCAGGCCCACGCCGGCGTGGGGCGCCACCTGGGTGAACGGGGAGAGGCCGTGGCGCGGCTCCACGCCGTAGGCGTAGCTCACCAGCGCGTGGAGGGGGACGAGCCCCGCCGCCAGCGCCAGGAACTGCGCCGGGCGACGGCCCCGGGGCGACTCGACCTCCAGGCCGAAGAGGGCGAGGCCGAGGAGGAAGGTCGCGCCCGCGGCGAGCAGCGGCGCGCGCCTCGGCTCGACCTCGGCGGCGAGGGCCGAGGCCGAGGCCAGGATCTGGTCGACGCGGAGCTCCGGCCCCAGGAACGGCTGGGCCAGGGCGGCCGCGGAGACCGCGGCCACCGCGCCGGCCAGGGCGCGGGCGATGCGCCGCGCGGCGCGGCCCGGCCGGGCCGACGTCCGCAGCGACGCCGCCGCACCCCCGAGGACGAGGCACAGGGCGGTGTTGGGCCGCATGGAGACGAAGCCGGTAACCAGGTGCGTGAGCGCGCGCAGGCCGGTCCACCACCCCAGGAGCACGAGCGCGCCGATGGCCGCGGACACGAGGCCCATGGCCCGGCCGAGCTGCCGGAGGGCCGGCGCGAGTCCAGGAGAGGCGGTCATGGCGGCGGCGCCCGACGCCGATCCCTACCGGAGACGGCGCCACGCCGCAAACGCCGCCGCGGGGCGCGCCCTACTCGCCCGGCGCCGGCCGGCCGCCGAAGGAGACCGCCCCGATGAAGGCGCCGACGACCGCGGCGACCGCCGGGTTGCAGGAGACGGCTCAGGTCGATCCGGCCGCGCGAGAGATCAGCGAGTAGGCGAAGCCGAGCGCGGCGCCGGCGGCGACGCCGGCGGCGAGGCGGAGAGCGAGCGGTCGCTGCTTCTGCCGGGCCATCGTCCCTCCTCCCTTCGCGCCGACCTCCCCGTTCGAGCCCGCCGCGCCCGCACCGGTTCGCCCCGGCGAAAATGGACGCCCCTCCGGGGAGCGGTATCATCTCGTCGCGGAGGCCGCCATGCGCATCACCCCGCTGGACATCACGCAGAAGGGATTCGCCCGCCGCATCCGCGGCTACGACCGCGAGGAGGTCGCCGCCTTCCTGAGCCTGGTGGCCTCCGAGTTCGAGGCCCTGGTGAAGGAGGTCCAGTCCCTCCGCGAGGACGTGGCGCGGATGGACGAGGAGATCGCCGGCCTGCGGGGCCGCGAGCGGGCCCTGCAGGAGACGATGGTCACGGCGCAGAAGGCCTGCGAGGACATCCGGGAGACGTCGCGCAAGGAGGGCGAGATCGCCATCGCCGAGGCCGAGGTCCAGGCGGAGAAGATCGTGCAGGCGGCCCACGCCAAGTTCCTGAAGATCGTGGACGACATCGCCGAGCTGAAGCGCCAGCGGACCACGTTCGAGGCGCGGGTGCGGTCCACGGTGGAGGCCCACCTGAAGCTCCTCGAGGTCTTCCGCGAGCCCGACGGCGACGAGCAGATCCAGTACCTGCCGGCGAAGAAGAAGTAGGGCGGGGCCGGTCCTCCGCCCGGGCGTCGCGCGGCCTCACAGCGGCGGCCGGTTCCCGTGATTCCCCAGCGTCACCGCCACGCTGTGAGATAGGTCCGGCGCCTTGCGGCGCCTCTAGCGGGGGGAGAGACTCTCCCCCCTGTACCATCCAGCGCATGAGCCCCTGCGCTGGAGCGTCGGTCCCCACCAGTAGGGTCGTCGCCGATCTCGGTCGCCTCGCCGGGAGCACCGTTCTCCCCCGGCGC
>DATBLK010000027.1:0-11736 GCA_036555405.1 Anaeromyxobacteraceae bacterium | reverse complement strand
CCCGTCCACCGCAGCACCCACGAAAGGAAGCACCCATGATCCGTGAAGTCGTGAAGGGAGCGGTCGTCGCCGCCGCCGTCTGTTCCATGTTCGCCGCCGGCGCCGCCCGCGCCGGCGAGAAGGCCGAGAAGACGAAGGAAGGCGCCAAGGTCGTCCACTGCGGCGGCATCAACTCCTGCAAGGGGCAGGGGAGCTGCGCCGGCGCCGACAACTCCTGCAAGGCCCAGAACTCCTGCAAGGGGATGGGCTGGATCGAGACCAAGAGCGAGAAGGAGTGCAAGGACAAGGGCGGCAAGGTCGTCGCCGCCAAGATGTAGCGAACGCCCCTGCACCGGAGCCCGGAGCCGTCCCCCGGGACGGCTCCGGGATTCACCCATGGCCTCCCCGCGCCTCGACCTCGGACACGGCATCGGACTGCGCACCAAGCACTTCGCCCGGTTCGCTGCGGAGCGCCCGCCGGTGGACTGGGTCGAGGCCATCACCGAGAACTTCATGGCTCCCGGCGGGCGCCCCGTCGCCGTGCTGGAGAAGGTGCGGGCCGAGGTGCCGGTGGTCCTGCACGGCGTCTCCCTGGCCATCGGCTCGGTCGATCCGCTCTCCGAGCGATACCTCGCCGAGCTGGCCGCGGTCGTGAAGCGCGTCGAGCCCGCGCTGGTGTCGGACCACCTCTGCTGGGGCACGCACCGCGGCCAGTACCTCCACGACCTCCTCCCGCTCCCCTACACCGAGGAGGCGCTCGCGCACGTGGCCGGCCGGGTGGGGCGGGTCCAGGAGCGCATCGGCCGCCGGATCCTCCTCGAGAACCCGTCCTCCTACGTGGCGTTCAAGGACTCGACCATGGCGGAGTGGGAGTTCCTCGCGGAGCTCACCCGGCGCTCGGGGTGCGGGATCCTCCTCGACGTGAACAACGTGTACGTGAGCGCCCACAACTTCGGCTTCGATCCCCTGGACTACCTCCGCGGCGTTCCGGCCGACCGGGTGGGCTACCTCCACCTCGCGGGCCACAGCGACAAGGGCAAGTACCTCCTCGACAGCCACGACCAGGCGGTGCCCGCGCCGGTCTGGGCGCTCTACCGCGAGGCGCTGCGCCGTTTCGGCCGCGTGCCCACGCTCGTCGAGTGGGACGACGCCATCCCCCCGCTCGAGGAGGTCGTCGCCCAGAGCCGGCGTGCCGCCGCCATCGAGGCCGAGGAGCTCGGGCCGCCGGCCCGGAGGCTCGCGTCGTGACGCTCGCCGAGACCCAGGCCCTCTTCCGCGAGGTCCTCACCGGCGCGGAGCCCGTCGCTCCGGAGCGCATCGACGCCTGCTTCGCCGGCACGCCCGACCTCCCCGCCGCCGAGCGCGTCGCCATCTACGCGGGCATGTACCTCTGGCGGCTCGTCGACGCGCTGCGCGAGACCTTCCCGAACCTCGCGCGCCACCTCGGCGAAGCGGACTTCGCGGCGCTGGCCGGGGACTACCTGCGCCGGAACCCGTCGGAGCACCACGACGTCGGCCAGGTCGGGAGGCGCCTCGCGGCCTTCCTGCGGAAGCACCCGGATCCCGAGCGCCCGGACCTCGCCGACCTCGCCGAGCTGGAGTGGGCCCGCCACCAGGTCTTCTTCGCGCCGCCGGCCGGGACCGTCGGCCCCGAGGCCCTCGCCGGCCTGGACCCGGGCTCCTTCTCCCGCACCGGCCTCGCGCTCTCCCCGGCTCTGCGGGTCCTCCTGCTCGACCACGCCGCGGTGCCGCTGTGGCGCCGGCTCGAGGACGGCGAGGCGCCCGGCCCGCCGTCGCCCGGAGCCTCGGCGGTCGCGGTCTGGCGCGCCGGCTTCGACGTGTTCCACACCCCGCTTCCGCTCGACGAGGCGGCGGCGCTCGAGGCCGCCGCCTCGGGCGACCCGGTCGCCGCGATCTGCGCGGCCTTCGAGGGCCGCGAGGACCCGGCCGCCGCCGCCCACGCGGCGCTCTCGAGCTGGCTCCGGGAGGGCTGGATCGCGGCGGTGGCGGATCGGCCGTCGCCCCTGTCGAGATCGCGACGCTCTTCCTCGACGGCGCGCTCTGCATTCGCCGGTACACGGAGAAGGCGACCCGCTTCCTCAGGCTGATTCCCGGCGAGGTGGGCCGGCCGATCACCGACGTCGCCACCGACCTCCTCTTCTCGGCGCTCCCGGGCGCCGTGGCGCAGGTCCTGCGGGTCGTCCACGAGCTCCAGGTCCACCAGATCGAGCTGGAGATGCAGAACGAGGAGCTCCGCCGCGTGCGCGACGAGCTCGAGGCGAGCCTGGCCCCCGAGGACCGGGACCGCGCCCGGGAGGCCGGGTTCGACGCCCATCTGCCCAAGCCGCCGGGACTCGACGCGGTGAACGCCGTGCTCGCGAAGGACGCATAGGGGGCGCTCGGGAAGGTGTCCACCGCGTCCCCGCAGCCGGCAAGGAGCCCGACGAGGGCGGAAGGCTCGCCGCCGGCCGTGCGGCCCTGCTATTCGATGAGGCATGCGCCCCGTCCGCCAGCGGGTCCGCGAGGCCCTGCTCGCCCTGGGCATCCGCCGGCTGCTCCTGGCGGTGCACGACGCCGCGTTCCCTTCCGGGCCGGACGAGGACCTGGGTCACGGCGCGCCCGCCTCCGCCGGCGGGGGCGCCTTCCTGGCCTGGGTGCGGGACCTCGGGTTCGACGGGGTGCAGCTCGGGCCGCCGGGCGCGACGTCGGAGGCCAACCCGTCTCCCTACGACGCGACCTGGTTCTCGCGGAACCCGGCCGCCCTGGTGCCGGCGGCGCTCGCCGGGCCGGAGGTGGGAGCGCTGGTGCCTGCGGAGCGCGTCGCCGCCTGCGTGGCCGCCCGGCCGGCGGGCTCCGACCGCGTCTCCCTCGGCCACGCCCTGGCGGCGGCGCGCGGGCTCCTGGGCGAGGCGGCCACCGCCTTCCGCGCCCGCCGCGCGCGCGGAGAGCGCGGCGCCATCGCGGCGCTCGACCGCGAGCTCTCCGCCTTCCGCGCGCGTTCCGGCTGGCTGGCGCGCGACGCGATCTTCGAGGTGCTCCGGTCGGCGCGAGCCGCGCCCGACCCCCTGCCGCCATGGCCGGTCGCTCCGGAGGCGCAGGCCGCGCTGGCGGCGCGGCACGAGGCCGAGGTCGAGTCCTACGCCCTCGCCCAGCTCCTGCTCCACCGGCAGCACCGCCGGCTTCGCGCCCTCGCGAAGGGCCTGCGCCTGTTCCTCTTCGGCGACCTGCAGGTGGGGATGTCGGAGCGCGACGAGTGGGCCTTCGAGCCGCTGCTCCTCCGGGGCTACCGGCTGGGGGCGCCGCCGAGCCGGACCAACCCCGCCGGGCAGGCCTGGCACTACCCCGTCCTCGACCCGGCCGCCTACCGCGCGACCGGCGCCGCGGGGCGGGCCGAGGACGGCCCGGCGATCGCGCTCCTGCGCGCCCGGCTCGCGAAGCTGCTCGAGGAGCACGACGGGCTGCGCATCGACCACCCGCACGGCCTGGTGTGTCCCTGGGTGTATCGGGCAGGCCCGGATCCCGACCGCGCCGTCCGGGACGGGGCGCGCCTCTTCTCCTCCCCCGACCTTCCCGACCACCCCGACCTGGCCCGCTACGCGATCGCCCGGCCCGAGCAGCTCGACCGCTCTCGCCCCCGCCACGCCGACGACTGGGTGCGCGAGCTGGACGAGGCGCAGGTGGAGCGCTACGCGTCGCTCCTCGACGTGGTCATGGAGGAGGCGAGGGCCGCGGGGCGCGGGCTCGACCGGATCGCCTGCGAGGTGCTGAGCACGCAGCCGCTCCCGCTCCGGAGGGTGATCGAGCGCCAGGGGCTAGGGCGATTCAGGGTGACCCAGAAGGCCGACCTCGAGCGCGCGGACGACGTCTACCGCGGCGAGAACGCGCGCCCCGAAGACTGGGTGCTCCTCGGGAACCACGACACCCCGACCATCTGGCAGGTCGCGGAGCAGTGGGTGGCGTCGGGAGCCGGCGCGGGGCAGGCCCGCTACGCCGGGGAGCGGCTGCGCCTCCCCGAGGCGGAGCGCGCGGGCTGGGAGCGGCGCGTCGCCGGCGACCCGGCCGCGCTCGCCCAGGCCCGCTTCGCCGACCTCTTCGTCGGGCCGGCGAGCCACGTCCTCGTCTCCTTCGGAGACCTGCTCGGGTTCCGCGAGCCCTACAACGTCCCGGGAACGGTCTCGGCGCGCAACTGGACCCAGCGCATCCCGCGCGACTACCGGACGGCCTACCGGACGCTCCTCGGGGCGGGCCGGGCCCTGGACCTGCCGCGGGCGCTGGCCGCCGCGCTGCGCGCCCGCGGGGTTTCGCCCGCGCTGGCCGGGTCCCTGGAGCAGGACGCGGGGGGGAGAGGGGCGCCGTGACCGTCCCGGGCTCGCGCCGTCACCCGGCGCCTCCGTCGGCCTCGGCGAGGTCGGCGAGACCTGCGAGCGGCAACCCGACCCAGCCCGGCCGGTTGTCGATCTCGTAGCCGAGCTCGTAGATCGCCTTCTCGAGGAGGTAGACGTCGAGAAGGCCGCGGACCGCGCGCGGATCCTCGGGGCAGAGGAGCGTGCCGCGCGCCCGGTCGAGCCAGGCCCCGAGGAACGCGGCCGAGGCCCATCCCGCCCAGGCTCGCGCCCACGCCTCGAGCGCCCGACCCTCGCCCGCTGCGGCGGGGAGCCGGGCCGCTCGGTCGGCCAGCGCCTGGAGTGCGGCGTACTGGAAGGAGCGCAGCATGCCGGCGACGTCGCGAAGGGCGGGGCACCTGGCCCGCCGGGCCGCCAGCGGCCGGGCCGGCTCCCCCTCGAAGTCGGTGATGACGAAGTCCTCGCCGGTCCAGAGCACCTGGCCGAGATGGAGGTCTCCATGGGTGCGGACCAGCGCGGCCGAGACGGGCCGCTCCACCAGCCAGTCGCCCCTGGAGGTCAGCGCCTGCGCCCGGGCCAGCACCCGGTCGGCGAGCGGCAGGAGGCTGGCCGGGAGCGCCGGGCGGTGGGCGCGGAGCAGGGAGAGCCCGGCGCGGACGTGCCCGGCCAGCTCGTCGCGCAGGGCCCGGCAGCGATCGGCGCCGAGGGGTTCCGGCGCGAAGTCCTCGAGGTCGGGACGAGAGGCGAGAGCGAGGTGCAGCTCGGCCGTCCGCCGGCCGAGCAGGGCCGCCTGGTCGAGGAAGGAGCCGGCGAGCGCTCGCGCCTGGGGAGGCGGCGGTGACGCGGCGGCGTCGAGGGGGTGGGTGGGCCGGAGCGGCAGAGGGGCGACGCCCGCCCCGGCGCGCTCGAGGAATCCGGCCGCCGCAGCGAGCGCGTGGCGCCAGGCGTCGCCGCGGTTCGGAACCCACTCCTGCAGGATGGCGACGGCCATGGGCTCGCCGCTCCCGGGACGGTACTCGATGCCCCCGAGGACCGGCGCGGCGTGGCGGAAGCCTGCCTCGGTGAGGAAGATGCCGATCTCGAGGTCGGGGTTGCGGCCGGGGGCGGTGCGGCGGAAGAGCTTGAGGAAGGCGCGCTCGCCCAGCCGGAAGGAGGTGTTGCTCTGCTCGGCCCCCAGGGCGGTGGCGTCGAGGGGCTCGCCGCGCTCGCCCGGAGCGCCGAAGGCGCGGGTGCGAAAGCCCGCCAGCCCGCCGGCTTCCCCGGGCAGCCAGGCCTCGCGGGCGACGACGTCGAGGAGCGCGGCCGCCAGGCTCGGCTCGCCCCCGGCCCCGCGGACCACGCCCCGCTCTCCTGCGGCGATCACCACGGCCACTTCGAGGCGATCGCCGGCGGGCTCGCCGCGCGAGAAGGCGAAGGGCAGCACGTAGGTCTCGGGCGGGCCCTCCGCGAAGGACACGGCGGCCAGCGCCAGGCGGGGCACCCCGGGCCCGGCCGGCAGCGGCACCGCGTCGAGGATGCGCGCGGATCGGACGGTGCGGCCCTTGCCGCCGAACCAGCGGTGGCCCAGGAGCCAGCCCGGGAGCGCAGCCTCGAGGCGCGCTCTCGCCGCCCCCGAGAAGACCGCGCCCCAGGCGCCCGCGATCTCGATCCGCGGCAGGGCGCCGGGGCCCGGCGGGCCGCTCCTGTCACCGCTCATGCGCTCCGCTCCGGAGGAGGCCGCCGAGCCCCACCCGGACCGGCCGCGCCGGAGGGGAGGGGAGGCGCCCAGGCTTTCGTCCAGCGATTGTATCGATGCGCTAGGCTGGGCGCGTCATGGCCATGCCGGAAGCACGGGAGGCGCACCCGAGCGGAGCGAGCAGGCAGGCGGCCCTGGGCGCGACGCCGGCGCCGGACGGGACCCGGTTCCGCGTCTGGGCGCCGGGCGCGGCGAGGGTGGAGGTGGTGATCGAGGGCGGCCGGCCGGTGGCGCTGGCGCGGCGACCGAAGGGCTACCACGAGGGACACCTGGCCGGCGTCGGGCCCGGAGCCACCTACCGCTACCGGGTAGACGGGGCCGGCCCCTTCCCGGACCCGGCGTCGCGCTTCCAGCCGCGCGGCGTTCACGGACCGTCGGAGGTGGTGGACCCCGACGCCTTCGCCTGGAACGACGGCGACTACCTCGGGCTCGACCTCGAGCGGCTCGTGCTCTACGAGCTCCACGTCGGCACCTTCACGCCCGAGGGCACCTTCGCCGCGGCCGCGCGCCGGCTCCCCCACCTCGCGGCCCTGGGGGTCGCGGCGGTGGAGCTCATGCCGGTCGCCGACTTCCCCGGGGACCGGAACTGGGGCTACGACGGCGTCTCGCTCTTCGCCCCGGCGCGCTGCTACGGGGCTCCCGACGACCTCCGGCGCCTGGTGGCCGAGGCGCACCGGCTGGGGCTGGGCGTGGTCCTCGACGTGGTCTACAACCACCTCGGTCCCGACGGGAGCTACCTGGGCGCCTTCAGCGAGCTCTATTTCACCCGTCGTCATGAGACGCCCTGGGGCAGCGCCCTGAACCTCGACGGGGAGGGGAGCCCCGAGGTCCGGGCGCTCCTCGCGGAGAACGCCATCCGCTGGATCCGAGAGTACCACCTGGACGGTCTCAGGCTCGACGCCACGCACGCCATCGCCGACGACTCGCCGCGGCACCTCCTCGCGGAGATCGCCGGCGAGGTCCGCCGCCGCGCCGGCCGCCCGGCCCTGCTCCTGGCCGAGGACCACCGCAACCTCGACGTCCTGGTCCGGCGCCCCGCAGAGGGCGGCTACGGGCTCGACGGCGTCTGGTCCGACGACCTGCACCACGCGCTCCGGGTCCGGCTCGCCGGCGATCGCGACGGCACCTTCGCCGATTTCTCGGGGTCCGCTGAGGAGATCGCCGAGACCCTGCGCCGCGGCTGGCTGTACGTCGGCCAGGACTCGGTCTACTGGGGAGGGCCGCGCGGCAGCGATCCCGCCGGCCTGCCCCTGGAGCGCTTCGTGGTCTTCGCGCAGAACCACGACCAGGTCGGAAACCGGGCCTTCGGGGACCGGCTGCACCACGCCGTGGCGGCGCCGGCCTGGCGCGCGGCCGTCTCGCTCCTGCTCCTCGCCCCGGAGACGCCGCTCCTGTTCATGGGCCAGGAGTGGGCGGCGTCGACGCCGTTCCTGTACTTCACCGACCACGAGCCGGACCTGGGCCGCAGGGTCGCCGAGGGGCGGCGGCGCGAGCTCGCCAGGTTCCGCGACTTCGCCGACCCCGGGACGCGCCGGCCCATCCCCGATCCCCAGGCCGCGGCCACCTTCGAGGCCAGCCGGCTGCGCTGGGACGAGGCGGAGGAGGAACCACACGCCTCGGTGCTCCGGCTGCACCGTGCCCTGCTGGCGCTGCGGCGCGACGAGCTGGTTCCCCGGCGGCGCCAGGTGGAGGTGCGGGCCGAGGGCGCGGCCGTGGTGCTCGCCTACGGCGCGGTGCAGGCCGTGGTGCAGCTGGAGGGTGCGGGAGAGGTGACGGTGCCGGCGTCCGGGGCGCAGCCCCGGGTCCTCCTCTCCACGGAGGCCGCGGGGCTCGCGGCCGACCCGCAGCCCCCGGAGGTGGTTCCCGCCGGACCGGTCTGGAGGGTGCGATTCCGGCGCCCCGGCGCCATCGTGGTGAGGGTCGATGGGCCGGGAGGGGCGGGGTCTCACCCGCGGTAGGAGCCGAGAGCGAGCGATGCCAATCTCCGAGGCCAGCGGCACGCCCGCCTCCCCTGCGGCGACGCGGTCCGCCTTCGTGGCGGTGGACGTGCGATCGGCCGGCGATGCCCCCGCGGACACCATCGGCGAGCGCCTCCGGGCGGAGCTCCCGGAGCTCGACGGCGTGGTCGCGCAGGTCGGCTGGGTCCGCGACGTTCCCGGCCTCCTCGATCCCGCCGCGCCTCCGGCGCCCGCGGGACCGAGAGCCGTCTCGCTCCTGGTCGGCGGCATCGGGGGCACGGAGAGCTCCCTGGGCGTGCTCCTGCGCGAGGGGGCGAGGCGGGAGGCGTCGGTGCTGGCACTCGTCGCCGGCGAGCCGCGGGGCGACCAGGGCGCCTGGCTCCGCGCGCTGCTCGCCCCGGTCCTGGAGGAGGGGTACGACTACGTGTGCCCCGCCTACGGGCGCCACGCGCTCGACGGGGCGCTCAACACCGGCGTCGTCTATCCGCTGACCCGGGCCCTGTACGGGCTGCGGCTGCGCCAGCCGCTGGGCGGGGAGGCGGCGCTGTCGCCGGCCTTCGCGCGTCGCCTGGCCGCCGATCCCGACTGGAAGCGGGACCCGGAAGCCGCGGGCTCGGACGCGTGGCTGGTGGCCAAGGCGCTGGCGGGCCGGGTCCGCACCTGTCAGGCCTGGATCGGGCTGCAGCCCCGGCACGCCGCGGAGGCCCTCGACGCCAGCCACGTGGTCGAGCGCGTCCTCGGCCTCGTCTTCCGGGAAATGGAGCGGCACACCGACCGGTGGCAGCGGGTGCACGGCTCCGAGCCCGTCCCGAGCTCCGGAGAGGCCCCGGCGCCTTCCGGCGAGCCGCCCCTGCCGCCGGTCGGCCGGCTGGCGGGGGTCTTCCAGCTCGGCCAGCGCGAGCTGGCGGAGATCTGGTCCGCCGTCCTGCCTCCGGCGACGCTGCTGGCCCTGCGGCGCGCGGCGGCCCTGCCGCCCGAGCGGCTGCGCCTCGAGAGCGGGCTGTGGGCCCGCATCGTCTACGACTTCGGGGTGGCGCACATGGTCCGCACCATCGAGCGCCGCCAGCTCCTGCGCTCGATGACGCCGCTGTACCTGGGCTGGCTGGCGAGCTTCGCCAACGCCACGAAGGGGCTCGACCCGGCGGGCGTCGAGCGCGAGGTCGAGGCCCTTTGCCAGGCCTTCGAGCGAGAGAAGCGCTACGCAATGGCGCGCTGGCGCTGGCCGGACGCGTTCGAGCGCTGAAGGAGGAGGAGACGGCCATGTGGGACAAGACCAAGGAGATCCTCGTGGAATCGCTCGACCGGATGCAGCAGGCCCTGGCGCGCCTGCTGCCTGCGCTCCTGGTCCTGGTGCTGATCCTGCTCACCTCGCTGCTCGTCTCGGTGGCGGTCCGGGCGACGCTGCGGCGCGTCTGCGCCCGCCTGGAGGTGGACCGGCGGGCGCGGGAGTGGGGGCTGGTCGCGCCGGGCCGGCGGAGCCACCCCTCGCTGTGGGTCGAGCGACTCGGCGGCTACTCGGTGCTGGCGGTGGGCCTGCTCATGGGTCTCTCCGCCTTCGCCGCCGGCGCCGCCAGCGCCCTCTCGGTGCGCCTCATCGAGTACGTTCCCCATGTGCTGCTCGCGGTGGTCATCCTGGCCGCGGGGATTGCCGTCTCGCGGGCGCTGGAGCGATCGGTGCTCATCGGCGCGGTGAACATGGGGATCCAGTCGGCGCGCTTCCTCGGCCTGGGGGTGCGCTGGCTGGTGGTGGTCATGGCGGCGGCGATGGCGCTCGAGCACGTCGGCGTGGGCGGGGCGGTGCTGCCCATGAGCTTCGGGATCCTGTTCGGCGGTATCGTGGTGGCGCTGGCGCTGGCGGTGGGGCTGGGTGCCCGCGACATGGTGGCGCGGTCGCTGGAGAAGCACTTCGGGCGGCAGCCCGAGGCGCCCGCCGACGAGGAGGAGAAGGAGGAGGACCTCCGGCACATGTGACGGCCGGGGGGCGACGATGGGCGACGTCCGGGGAATCGAGACCGGGCGTCTACGAGGTGAGAGGGCGCAGTGCGCCGCGCAGCTCGAACCAGTAGAAGCCGTATCCGGGGAGGGAGAGGAAGTAGGGCGAGTCCCGGATGACGGGGAAGGGCGTGACGCCCAGCATCTCCACCGGCGTCGCGCCGGCGAAGGCCGTCAGCTCCAGCTCCGCCGGCTGCGGGGTGCTCGACATGTTGGCGACGCAGAGGATGGCGTCCTCCTCCCAGCGCCGGACGTAGGCCAGCACCGCCCGGTTCCCGGCCGGAACGAACTCCAGCGACCCGCGCCCGAAGACCGGGAACATCCTCCGGAGGCGGATCATCCGCCGCATCCACTGGTAGAGCGACGACGGGTCGCGGCGCTGCGCGTCGACGTTGACGGCGCCGGGGGCGTAGACGGGGTCGGCGATCGGCTGCGAGTACAGCGCGGAGGAGGGAGCCTCGGAGAAGCCGGCGTTCTTCCCGGCGGTCCACTGCATCGGGGAGCGGACGCCGTCGCGGTCGGGGCGCTCGACGTCGTCCCCCATCCCGATCTCGTCCCCGTAGTAGAGGATGGGGGTTCCGGGGAGCGAGAAGAGCAGGCCGTTGAGGAGCTCGATGCGGCGGAGGTAGTTGTCGACGAGCGGCGCCAGGCGACGCCGGATCCCGAGGTTGAGCCGCGCCCGGGGGTCGCTGGCGTAGGCCAGCACCATGTACTCGCGCTCGTCCTCGGTCACCATCTCGAGGGTCAGCTCGTCGTGGTTCCGGAGGAAGAGACCCCACTGGCAGGAGTCGGGGATGGGCGGCGTGCGCCGCAGGATGTCCACCAGCGGCTCGGCGTCCTGCTGCCGGAGCGCCATGAAGATGCGCGGCATCAGCGGGAAGTGGAACGCCATGTGACACTCGTCGCCCTCGCCGAAGTACGGGCGGGCGTCCCAGGGCCACTGGTTGGCCTCGGCGAGCAGCATGCACCCGGGACGGCGCAGGTCGAGGTGGGCGCGGATGCGCCGGACGACCTGGTGGGTCTCGGGGAGGTTCTCGCAGCTCGTGCCCTCCCGCTCGACGAGGTAGGGGATGGCGTCGAGCCGGAAGCCGTCCACCCCCTGCTCCAGCCAGAAGTCCATCACCTCGAGGATCTCGGCCAGCACCCGGGGATTGTCGAAGTTGAGGTCGGGCTGGTGGTTGAAGAAGCGGTGCCAGTAGTACGCCTGGGCGACGTCGTCCCAGGACCAGTTGGAGCGCTCGGTGTCGAGGAAGATGATGCGGGCGCCGGAGTACCGCTCCACGCTGTCGCTCCAGACGTAGTAGTCGCGCTCCTCGGAGCCGGGGGAGGAGCGCCGCGCCCGCTGGAACCAGGGGTGCTGGTCGGAGGTGTGGTTCACGACCAGCTCGATGATCACGGCGATGCCGCGCCGGTGGGCCTCGCGCACCAGCAGGCGGAAATCGTCGAGGTCGCCGTAGGAGGGGTGGACGCCGCGGTAGTCGGCGATGTCGTAGCCGTCGTCGCGGAGCGGCGAGGGATACATCGGCAGGATCCAGAGACAGTCGACGCCCAGCTCCTGGACGTAGTCGAGCCGGTCGGTGAGCCCCGCGAAGTCGCCGACGCCGTCGCCGTTGGCGTCCATGAACGCCTTGACGTGGACCTCGTAGAACACCGCATCCTTGTACCAGTCCCGCGCGCTGTTCCGCGTCATCGCCAGCGGTCCACCAGGTACGGCTTCTGCCATTCGAAC
>DATBLK010000399.1:0-15704 GCA_036555405.1 Anaeromyxobacteraceae bacterium | reverse complement strand
GAGGCGGGGGAGAGGGAGAGTGACCGGCAGGACCTGCGCGAAGGCTCTACAGCCCCAGCCAGTCGGGCCGGCGGGGCATCTCGTACTCCTTCAGGAAGACGAGCTTGCCGCCCTTCACGATGTAGACCTTGGTCCGGGTGTTGGGCCGGTGGTCGGTGGGCGTGTAGGTCAGGTTGCCGGTGAGGCCGCCCACGTCGAAGTTGCGCAGCGTCTCGGTCGCCTTCTTCACGCCCTCGCCGTTCAGCTGGCCGGCCTTGTCGGCGCGCCGCAGCGCCTCGGACCAGACCATCACGTAGGTCCAGCCGCGCACGTACAGGAGGTCGTGCTGGTCGTTGGGGTGGTTCTTCTGGTGGAAGTCGAGGAGCGCCTTCATCCCCGGAACGTTCTCGCCCCAGGGCACGTGCGGCACCACGCCGGTCACGCCCTCGGCGGCTTCCTTGGCCACGGCCGGGAGCGTCTCCGAGAAGCCGTAGGGATTCGAGCCGAACTTCGTCGTCAGGCCGAGCTTCTTGGCGTCCTTGAGGAGCACCGCCAGCCAGGTGGTGGTGACGTTGACGTAGGCGTAGTCCGCCCCCTTCTGCTTCATGTTCAGGAGCTGGCTGGTCGCGTCCTGGAAGCTGCCGGGGAGGATCTCCTCGTCGACGAGGTCGATGCCGTTCTCCTTGCAGAAGCGGCGCCCGGCCTCCATGGGCGCCTTGCCGTACGCGTTGTCGCCGTAGAAGAAGGCCACCTTCGGATTCCGGCTCTTGTCCTTCCAGTCCTCCTTCACCCAGGTCAGCCAGGCGCGGAGCTCGTCGGAGTAGCTCGGCGCCACGAAGAAGTTGTAGGGGGTCTTGGCGGGGTCGGTGAGGTCGCCCGCGAAGGAGGCCGAGAAGTACGGGACCTTCTCCTTGTTCACGAAGTCCTTGAGGGCCAGGGTGTCGCCCGTCCCCCAGCCGTTGATCATGATGACCTTCTCGTCGTTCACCATCCGCTTGTAGGCCGCCACCGCCTCCGGGATCTTGTACGAGTAGTCCACGCTGACGAGCTTCACCTTCTTCCCGTTGATCCCGCCCGCCGCGTTCACCACCGCGACGGCGTCCTGGACCCCCTGGGCGTAGGGCTTGCCCACGTCGGAGGTGATGCCGGTGAGGTCGAAGAGGCCGCCCACCTTGATCTCCTGGGCACCGGCCGGTCCCGCGATCAGGACCGACGCCAGCGCCGCCAACAGCGCGCTCCTGCGAGTCATGCTGCCTCCCTGGTCTCCTGCGAGTGCACTGCGCTCCCCTTCAGTACGAGAAGGGGTACAGCTTCCAGTAGTTCCGGATGGTGTGCCAGCGAGCCGCCATTCCGTCCGGCTCGAACACGAGGAAGAGGACGATGGCCAGGCCGAAGAGCCCCATCTTCAGGGACGCGAAGAGGCCGGTGAGCGCCGGGAAGCTGCCGGCGAGCGCCCCGGTGGCGAGCCGGAGGAGCTCGGGCAGCAGGGTGACGAACACCGCGCCGAAGATCGAGCCCAGGATCGAGCCCAGGCCGCCGATGATGATCATCCCCAGCTGGTCGATGGCCACGGTGATGGGGAAGTTCTCGGGGCTGATGATGCGCGCCTGGTAGGCGAGGAGCGAGCCCGCCACGCCCACGTAGAAGGAGGACACGCCGAAGCTGAGGAGCTTGTAGCGGAAGACGTGGACGCCCATGACCTCGGCGGAGATGTCCTGGTCGCGGATGGCGACGAAGGCCTTGCCCACCTTGGTGCGGAAGAGGTTCTTGGCGAAGAGGAGCAGGCCGGCGGTGAGCGGCAGCACCAGGTAGAAGAGGCGCCGGTCGTCGCCCAGCTCCATGGGGCCGAGCCTCGCCGCCGGGACGCTGGTGCCGCCGACGCCGCCCGTCATCGACTCCCAGTGCGTCGCGCCGAACTCGATGATGAAGTGGGCCGCCAGCGTGGCCACCGCCAGGTAGAGCCCCTTGAGCCGCAGCGAGGGCACGCCGAAGACCATGCCCACCAGGGCGGTGAGGACGCCGGCGACGGGGATGACCACCGGGAAGGGAAGCCCGTGGCGTCCGCCGAGCCAGGCGGTGACGTACCCTCCCACCGCCAGGAAGGCGGCGTTGCCGAGGGAGATCTGGCCGGTGAAGCCGGTGAGGATGTTGAGGCCGGTGGCGGCGATGACCGCGATGCAGATCCGGTTCAGCACGTCCATCCAGTAGCTGCCCAGGGCGAGCGGCAGGGCGAGGAGGGCCGCGAGGAAGAGGACCAGCAGCCGCCGGGAGAAGGCGGTGTCGAAGATCGCCATGTCCTCGGCGTAGGTCTCCCGGAAGTCGCCGCAGCGCATCGCCCCTCCTAGACCCGCTCGATCTTCACCTTGCCGAAGAGCCCGTACGGCTTCACCGCCAGGATGCCCACCAGGGCGACGAAGGGGGCCACCTCCTTCACGCCGCCTCCGAACACCGGATCGAGGTAGCCGCCGGAGAGGTTCTCGAGGACGCCCATGACCACGCCCCCGACGATGGCGCCGGCCACGCTGTCGAGGCCGCCCAGGATCACGACCGGGATGACCTTGAGGCCGTAGAAGGCGAAGGCGCCGTCGACGCCGCCGCGCAGGCCGCCGAGGAGCACGCCGCCCACCGCCGAGACCACCGCGGCGATGGACCAGGCGAGCGCGAACATCCGCTTCACGCTGATGCCCATGGAGAGGGCCACCTGCTGCGAGAAGGCGGTGGCCCGCATCGCGATGCCGGCGCGCGAGTACTTGAAGAAGACCGAGAAGAGCGCCAGGAGCAGGAGCACGCTCGCCATGCTGTAGAGGTAGCCCTGCGACACCGGCAGGGGCCCGACCTTCACCGGCGTGGTGGGGAAGATCTCCGGATAGGGCCGGGTGTCGGTGCCCCACAGCCCCTGGACCACGGCCTTCAGCACCGAGGAGAGGCCCAGCGTCAGCATGATCACCGAGATGACCGGCTCGCCGATCATGGGCCGGAGGAGCACCCGCTCCATGAGCACGCCCAGGATCGCCGAGAAGACCAGGGTGAGCGCGAAGGCGGCGACGAAGGGCACCCGGTAGGTGACGAAGATCGCCACGCAGACGTAGGCGCCGAGCATGAGGAACTCGCCCTGGGCGAAGTTCAGGATGGAGCTCGACTTGTAGATGATGACGAAGCCCAGGCCCACCAGGGCGTAGATCGACCCGATGACCAGGCCGTTGAGGACGAGCTGGAGGAAGAACTCCATCAGGCGGCCTTGCCGAGCTCGAGGCGGCGAACCAGGAGGGTGGTGCGGATGCGGGCGGTCTTCCCGTCCTGGAACCTGATGGTGGTGTCGATGGCGATCTGGGGCGCGTCGCCGTAGAGGGCCTGGATGACGTCGCGGTAGCGCTCCTCCACGAAGCCGCGCCGCACCTTGCGGGTGCGGGTCAGCTCCTCGTCGTCGGCGTCCAGCTCCTTGTAGAGGAGCACGAACTTCCGGATCCGCGCCGCCGGGGGAAGCGTGCCGTTCACCTCGTCCACCGCCGCCTGCACGAGGTCGTAGACCTGGGGCCTGGCCGAGAGGTCGGTGTAGGTGGTGTAGGCGATCCTGTTCCTCTCGGCCCACTTCCCCACCACGCCCATGTCGATGCACAGCATGGCGGTGAGGTAGGGCCGGTCCTTCCCGACGACCACCGCCTCCTTCACGTAGGGCGAGAACTTGAGCCGGTTCTCGATGAACTGGGGGGAGAACTGCGTGCCGTCGGCCAGCTTCATGACGTCCTTGAGCCGGTCGATGACCACGAGCTGCCCGTCCTCCGCCAGGTAGCCGGCGTCGCCGGAGTGGAGCCAGCCGTCGACCACCGCCTCGCGCGTCGCCTGCTCGTTCTTGTAGTAGCCGAGGAAGACCGACTCGCTCCGGGAGAGGATCTCCCCCGCCTCGGAGACCCGGACCTCGGTGTCGGGGATGGGGACGCCCACGGTGTGGAACTGGATGTCGCCCTCGCGGTGGATGCAGCTGATCCCCGAGATCTCGGTCTGGCCGTAGATCTGCTTCAGGGGGACGCCCAGGGCGTGGAAGAAGCGGAAGACGTCGGGGCCCAGGGCGGCCCCGCCGGTGGAGGCGGAGCGGAGGTTGGTGAAGCCGAGCCGGTCCCGCAGCGCCCGCAGCAGCCCCCAGTGCGCCAGCCGGTGGAGGACCTTCAGGCCGAGCGGCACCGGCTTCTTCTCGAAGCGGAGGTCGGCGACCTTCCGGCCCAGCGGCAGGCAGAGCTCGTACATGAAGCGCTTGAAGGGGGAGGTGTCCATGATCCTCACCTGGACGGTGGAGTTCAGGCCCTCCCAGACCCTCGGCGGGGCGAACATCACGTTGGGTCCGATCTCGCGGATGTTCTCGGTGACGGTCTCGGGCTCCTCGGGGAAGTTCACGGTGAAGCCCACCGCCAGGGCGGTGGAGAGCGCCATCATCTGCTCGCCGATCCAGGCGAGCGGCAGGAAGGAGACGAACTCGTCCCCGGGCCGCTTCGGGTCCACCTGGTGGAGGTTCATCGCCATCGCCAGGAGGTTCCGGAAGGAGAGCATCGCCCCCTTGGGGAAGCCGGTCGTGCCCGAGGTGTAGCAGACGATGGCGAGGTCGTCGGCCCGGCCGCGCCCCACGCTCTCGCGCCAGAGGTCGGGGTGCGCCCGGGCGTGGGCCCGGCCCTTCTCCTCCACCGCCTCGAAGGAGAGGAGCGCCGGGTGCCGGTACTTCCGCAGGCCGCGCGGGTCGGTGTAGACGACGTTGCGGACCTTGGGGAGCTTGTCGAGCATGTCGAGGATCTTGTCGACCTGCTCCTGGTCCTCGGCGACGACGACGGTGGCGTCGCAGTGGTCGATGACGTAGGCGACCTCGTTGAGGTTCGAGTCCTGGTAGAGGCCGACCGAGGCGGCGCCGGCGGCCTGCGCCGCGATCTCGCTCCAGATCCACTCCGGCCGGTTGTCGCCGATGATGGCCAGCTTGTCGCCGGGCCGCAGGCCCAGGGCCACCAGCCCCAGCGAGAAGTCGCGGACGTGGTCGTGGTACTCGCGCCAGGTGTAGGACTGCCAGACGCCGAACTCCTTCTCCCGCAGCGCCACGGCCTGCGGCGTCCTCTCGGCGTTTCGCACCAGGAGCTTGGGGAAGGTGTCATGGCCCTGGAGCCGGTCGATGGCGCTCATTCCCGCGCCTCGCTCTCGAGCATCTCGTGCTGCTCGCCGAGGTAGGCGTCCTGGACGAGGCGGTTCCTGCGGACCTCGCC
The DNA here is from genome assembly GCA_036555405.1 of Anaeromyxobacteraceae bacterium. Classification (GTDB taxonomy): domain Bacteria; phylum Myxococcota; class Myxococcia; order Myxococcales; family Anaeromyxobacteraceae; genus DATBLK01. The sequence goes on along the minus strand of DATBLK010000399.1, from coordinate 10,488 downwards.
CGGCGGGCCGTCGGCGATCTTCTCCCCGAAGTTCAGGACCGTGACCTGGTGGGACAGGTCCATCACCACGCCCATGTCGTGCTCGATCATCACCACCGTGGTGCCGCGCTCCTCGTTGATCTCCACCACGAAGCGGGCCATGTCCTCCTTCTCCTCGGCGTTCATCCCCGCCATGGGCTCGTCGAGGAGCAGGAGCCGGGGCTCGAGCGCCAGCGCCCGCGCCAGCTCCACCCGCTTCTGCAGGCCGTAGGCCAGGGTGCCCACCACCTTCTTGCGGATGTGCTGGATCTCGAGGAAGTCGATGATGTCCTCGACCACGCCGCGGTGGGCGATCTCCTCCTTCTGGCCGAGCGCCCAGTAGAGGCCGCCCCCGAGGACGCCGCTCGACTGGTGGGTGTGGCGCCCGATGAGCAGGTTGTCGAGCACCGTCATGCCCTTGAAGAGGGCGATGTTCTGGAAGGTGCGGGCGATGCCCAGGGTGGTGCGGTGCGCCGCGGACAGCCTGACGATGTCCTGGCCGTCGAAGCGGATGGCGCCGCGCTGGGGCCGGTAGACGCCGGAGACGCAGTTCAGCATGCTCGTCTTGCCGGCGCCGTTCGGGCCGATGATGGCGTGGATGGTGCCCGGCTCGACGGTGAAGCTCACGTCGGACAGCGCCACAACCCCGCGGAAGTGCAGGATGACGCCGCGCACCTCGAGCATCGCCATCGACGGTCCTCGCGCCGGTTGCAGGGTTTCGGGCGCACAGGATGTCAGACGGCCCCGAGTCACCGCAAGCCCGTGCCCGGCGCGCCGGCCGGCGCCGCGGGCCCCGCGGGTGGCGCGAATCCCGCGGCTCGACTAGGTTCCACTCCCTCGCATGGACCTCCCCCGCTCCGCGCCTGCCGGTTCCGAGCTGCGCTTCCCGGCGCTCGTCTGGGCGCTCCTCCACGCGCCGATCTTCCTGCTTCTCTTCGCGCCCTCGATCGGCCCGGCGCTCCGCAGCCTCCCGCCCTCCTACCGCACCCCCATGTGGCCGGCGCTGGCACTCGAGGCCGGGGCGCTGTCGCTCCTCGTCTACCTCGTCGCGCTGCCGCTCTCGGTCTGGGGCCGCGCCTACCGGGTCGGGGCGCCGCTCGTCGCGGGCCTGACCACCGTCCTGCTCTCCGCCGACGCCCGGCTCTACGGCTCGATCGGCTTCCACATGAACGGGCTCTTCCTGCGTACGTTGCGGCAGCCGGCCGCGCTCCACGAGATGGGCATCCCCACCGGGGAGGCGGCGTGGCTCGTGCTGCAGTGGGTGGCCTGGGTGGTGGCGGACACCGTCGCCGGAGCCTGGTTCCTGCGCCGCTTCGCGGTGCGCCGGCGCGCCTGGCCCTGGGCCGCCGCGCTCCTCCTGGCGGCGGTCGCCGAGCGCCACTACGTGGCCAGCCTCACCTTCTTCGGCGGCCAGGCGGTCTTCGCCGCCGGCCAGGTGCTGCCGCTCCAGGCGCCGGTGCGGATGAACGCGATCTGGGCCCGGCTCACGGGCCGCCCCGTCGTCGGGAACCCGCTTCGCGCCGTCTCCTCGGAGGCGGCGCTGAAGCTGCCCCCGGGCCTCGACCCTCGGGACGTGCGCTTCGCCCGCAAGCCCGACGTGCTCCTCCTCCTGCTGGAGAGCCTGCGCGCCGACTACCTGGTGCCCGAGGTGATGCCCCGGCTCCTGCGCCGCGTCGCCGCCCAGGGAACGATCTTCGAGCAGCACTACACGAGCGCGCCCACCACCTTCTTCGGGGTCTACAGCCTGCTCTTCGGCTACCACGCCCACACCTACGACGCGACCCTGGGCACGGGACGCCGGCCGCTCCTCTTCGGCGCTCTCTCGGCGAACGGGTACCACTCCCGGGTGCTCGCCGCTTCCTCGGTCGACTGGATGGGGATGCGGCAGGGCGTCTTCGGGGACGTCGAGGGGGAGCTGGAGACCGACTGGCCCAAGACGCTCCGGGGCGACCAGCGCGACGAGGCCATCGTCGAGCGCGCCAAGCGCCACGTCCTCGAGACCCCGCCCGACCGCCCCGTCTTCCTGTTCCTCTTCTTCTTCGGGACCCACTTCAACTACTTCTTCACGCCGCGCTCGGACCGCTTTCACCCGATGTGGGACGGCGAGGGGGTGCTCAAGACCAGCGTCGCGCCGACGGAGCACCTCCTGAACCGGGGCCGCGCCGCCGCCTACGAGCTCGACTGGAAGGTGGACGACTTCCTGACCTGGTTCGAGGCGACGCGGGGGCGGCGGCCCCTGGTGGTGGTCACCGGCGACCACGGCGAGGAGATGCGGGAGAAGGGGCACCTGAGCCACGGCTCGGCGCTGACCCGGGAGCAGATCCAGGTCCCCATGGCGATCCTCGGCGACGGCGTCCCGGTGGGCCGGCGCAGCGCCCCCACCACCCACGCCGACGTGCTCCCCACCCTCCTCGGTCTCCTCGGCGACGAGCACGCCCCGGAGCGCTACTCCGACGGGCTCCACATGTTCGACGTCCCCCAGGACCGCTACGTGCTCGTCTCCATGGGGTGGGAGCCGCGCTTCGCCGCCGTGGCTCGGGACATGAAGATCTCCTTCTTCGGCATGGACGCGGGATTCGGCGGCGTCGAGGTCACCGACCTCGACGACCGGCCCCTGCCGGACGCGGACGCGCGCCTGGACGCGGCCGCGCCGCGCATCGTGCGCCTGTTCCAGCCCCCCCCGTCCCGGCGGCAGACCGCGGAAGCGGTCCCGCGCTAGGCGGCGGAATCCCGTGTCAGGGTGAGGGGGCGGCCTCGAGCACCGTCCCCACGCTCCCCGGCTCCAGCACCGCGCGCCGCAGATCTCCGGGCGCGAGCCTCCCCACGATCACCACCGAGCGCGCGCCGCCCTCGAGCACCGCGAACGACTCCTCGAGCTTGGGGATCATCCCGCCGGAGATCGAGCCGTCGGAGACGCCCCGCCGGAAGGCGCCGCGCGTCATCCGGGCGATGCGGCTTGCCGGGTCGGCGACGTCTCGCAGCACCCCCGGGGCCGAGGTGACGAGGACCAGCGCGTCGGCGCGCAGCGCCCCGGCGAGCTGGCTCGCCACCGTGTCGCCGTTGATGTTGAGGACCCGGCCGTCGCGCGCCGCGCCCAGGCAGGCGAGCACCGGCACGTAGCCGCGTTCCCAGAGGTCGCCGAGGAGCGGCAGGTTGAAGCCGGCGACGTCGCCGACGAGCCCCAGGTCCACCGGCTCGGGCCCGGCGCCGGTGAGGACCCGGGGCGGGCGCAGCGTCGCCTGGATGGCGTGGCCGCTGGCCCCGTGGAGGCCCACGCCCATGACGCCGGCGGCCAGGAGCCGGGCGCACAGGTCCACGTTCACCTGGCCGGCGACGACGTACTTCATGACCTCCAGCGTCGCCGCGTCGGTGACCCGCTTGCCGGCGACGATCCGCGTCTCGAGGCCGAGGCGCTTCTGCAGCGAGGTCGCCTGGGGCCCGCCGCCGTGGACCAGGGCCAGGCGGTGCCCCTCGGCGACGAGCTCTCGCACGTCGCCCGCGACCGCGTCCATCTCCGGCGAGGCCGCCACCTCGCCGCCCAGCTTCAGGACCACGGTCTTCACGGCGGCGGCCTCCGGGCCGCAGGCGGCGCCGCGGTCACGGCGGCCACGGCCCGGGGTCCTGGAGCGAGGTGCGCTCGTCGAGGCCCAGCATGAGGTTCATGTCCTGGATCGCCTGTCCGGCGCCTCCCTTCACCAGGTTGTCGGTGGCGCCGAGGCAGGCCACGGTGCGCCTCCCGCGGAAGGACGGCCCGGCGGCGACGCCCACCTCGGCGAAGTTCGACCCGGAGACCGCCGCCACCTCGGGCAGGCGCCGCCGCGGGACGCGCACGAAGGGCTCGGCGGAGTAGCGCTCCTCGTAGAGGCGCCGCACCCGCTCCCCGGTCCACTCCGCCGGCAGCTCGGCGAAGGCGGTGACGAGGATGCCGCGGCCCAGCGGCGCCGAGACCGGAACGAAGCGGAGCTCCGGCTCGCGCGCCCCGGCGTCGGCGAGCGCCTGCGCGATCTCGGGAACGTGCTGGTGCTCCATGGGCTTGTAGGCCCTGAGGTTCCCGGCGCGCACCGGGTGGTGCGTCCCCGCCGCGGGGGCGGCGCCCGACCCCGACGAGCCGGTGATGCCCTGGACGTGGACCACGCCCTCGAGGAGCCCGGCCTCGGCGAGCGGGAGGAGCGCGAGCTCGACGGTGGTCGCGAAGCACCCCGGCGCGGCGACGAGCCGGCTCTCGCGGATGCGGGTCCGGTGCAGCTCGGGGAGGCCGTAGGCGAAGCGACCGAGGAGGTCCGGCCGCGGGTGGCTCGCCCCGTACCAGCGCTCGTAGGCGGCGGCGTCGCGGAGCCGGAAGTCGCCGCTCATGTCCACGACCCTGGCCGCCGTGTCCTCGACGATCTCGGGCGCCCGCTGCGCCGCGACCCGGTGCGGGAGGCCGAGGAGCACGACGTCCGCCCCTTCCGCCGCCCGGGCAGGCGAGAGGTCCTCGAAGACGAGGTCGGTCCGGCCTTCCAGGTTGGGGTGGGCCGCGGAGAGCGGCTCGCCGACGTGGTCCACGGAAGCGACCCGGATGAGCTCGACGTCGGGGTGGAGGAGGAGCCGGCGGATCATCTCCGCGCCCCCGTACCCGGAGCCGCCCACGACCGCGGCGCGGAAGCGCTTCGCCATGCGTCCTTATACCGCGGCCCCTCGGGGAGAGGCTCCAGCCGCGGGCGGGGCGCGGCCCCCGTTCAACCGAAGTGGTCGGCCACCAGCCGCTTCGCCAGCGCCATCGAAGCCGTGAAGGCCGGCGAGATGGGGTTCAGGACGTGGACCGAGCCGTCCCGGGCCTCGACCAGGAAGTCCATCACCAGCGCCTTGGTGCGCCAGTCGACGAGCTGCGGGCGGATGCCCACCTTCTCGGCGGCGACGAAGAGCGAGGGGTCGTAGCCGTTCACCAGCCGCGCCGCGTCGCGGTGGAAGAAGCGGGCCAGGTACTTGCGCGGCTCGGAGAGCGCCACGGAGCGGAAGCCGGGGTTGGAGAGGAAGAGGCTCAGGTCGGCGAGGGCGATCCCCGCGGCCTCGCGGCCGGCGCCCGCCAGGATGCCGTAGTTCTCGCGCCCCAGCGCCGGGATGGCGGTGGGCCCCAGCCAGACCTCGCCCTGCGCGCTGCGGGTGAAGTGCACGCCGAGGAAGGGATTGCGGGGATCGGGCACCGGGTAGACGTTGCCCCGCACCTCGAAGGAGGCCCCGGGCCGGAGCTTCCGGTAGATGCCCTTGAAGGGCACGAGCCGGTACTCGCGCCCGACTCCGAAGGCGCGGGCCACGACGTCGCAGAAGGCGCCGGCGGCGTTCACCAGGCGGGCGAAGGCGACGGGGCCCAGGCTGGTGCGGGCGCGGCCCGGGCCCTCGAGGCCCAGGAAGCGGCAGCCGGTGAGGAGGAGCACGCCGCGGGCCTCGAGGTCGGCGCGGAGCGCCCGGAGCACGGCCTTGGGGTCGACGGCGGCGGTGTCGCGCGACCAGAGCGCCCGCTGCACGGTGCGCGCCCGGGGCTCGACGTCGGGGAGCTGCCGCTCGTCGAGCCACTCCACGCGGGCGCCGTTCGCCGAGGCGCGCCGGAAGAGCTCCTCCAGCGCCGGGAGCTCGCGCTCCTCGCGCGCCACGATCACCTTCCCGCCCTCGAGGAGCGGGAGGCCCTGCTCGCGGCAGAAGGCGCGCAGCAGCCGGTTCCCGTCGAGGCAGCTCCGGGCCCGCAGGGTGTCGGGCGCGTAGTAGACGCCCGCGTGGAGCACGCCGGAGTTCCGGCCCGAGGCGTGCAGCCCCAGCTCGGGCTCCTTCTCCACGATCACCACGCCCGGCCGGCCGGCGAGCGCCAGCTCGCGGGCCACGGTGAGCCCGACGATGCCGCCGCCGACGACCAGGACCTCGGCGCGCGCGGGTAGCATGGGCGGGGAGGGTAGCACCTTCCGGCGCCCGGCCCCGCCGTGCCAGAATCCGCCGCCCGGGCACCCCCGGGGGTCGGAGGACGATGGGCGACGCGAGGCGCTTCCGGGTGGGGCTGGTGCAGATGGCGATGTCGGCCGACCCCGCGGCCAACCTCGAGAAGGCGGCGGCGCGCGTCGCCGAGGCCGCGGCGCGCGGCGCCGAGGTGGTGTGCCTGCCGGAGCTCTTCCGCACGCCCTACTTCTGCCAGCGCGAGGACGCGGCGCTCTTCGACCTCGCCGAGCCGGTGGAGGGGCCGTCGGTCTCCCGGCTCGCCGAGGTGGCGCGCCGGGCCGGCGTGGCGGTGGTCGTGCCCATCTTCGAGCGGCGCGCCCCGGGCCTCTTCCACAACAGCGCGGTGGTCGTCGACGCCGACGGGCGGACCGCCGGCCTGTACCGCAAGATGCACGTCCCCGACGACCCGGCCTTCTACGAGAAGTTCTACTTCACCCCCGGCGACCTCGGCTTCCGGGCCTTCGACCTCCGGGCCGGGCGCGTCGGGGCGCTCATCTGCTGGGACCAGTGGTACCCGGAGGCCGCGCGGCTCACCGCGCTGCGCGGCGCCGAGCTGCTCCTCTACCCCACCGCCATCGGCTGGCACCCCGGGGAGAAGGCCCGGCACGGCGCGGCCCAGCGCGACGCCTGGCGGACGGTGCAGCGCGCCCACGCCATCGCCAGCGGGGTCTACGTCGGCGCCGTGAACCGGGTGGGCCACGAGCGCTCCGCCCCCGGCGACGCCGGCCTCGAGTTCTGGGGATCGAGCTTCCTCTGCGACCCGCTGGGCGTGGTGGTGGCCGAGGCCTCGACCGGCGCCGAGGAGATCCTCGTGGGCGAGGTGGACCGGGACCGCATCGAGGAGGTCCGCCGCGGCTGGCCCTTCCTGCGCGACCGGCGCGTCGACGCCTACGCCGGCCTCGACCGGCGGTTCCTCGACTGATGGCGGCCCCGCCCGCGACGGCGGCGGCGGGCTGGGCCAGGCCCGCCGAGTGGGAGCGGCACCGGGCCACCTGGCTCGCCTGGCCCCACTGCGCCTCCGACTGGCCGGGGAAGTTCGGCCCCATCCCCTGGGTCTGGGCCGAGGTCGTCCGGCGCGTCGCCGAGGGCGAGGTGGTCCGCCTGCTGGTGCGCGATCGGGCGCTCGAGGCCTCGGCGCGGCGGGCGCTGGCCCGCGCCGGCGTGCCGCTGGAGCGGGTGGAGCTCCACCGCATCCCCACCGACCGCGCCTGGCTCCGCGACTCCGGCCCCCTGGTGGTCTGCCGCGGCGCCGAGCGGGCGGTGGCCGGGTTCCGCTTCGACGCCTGGGCGAGGTACCCCGACTGGAAGCGGGACGCGCGGGTTCCGGGGCGCGCCGCCCGCGCCCTGGGCCTGCCCCTGCTCCCGGTGGTCCACCGCGGCCGGCCGGTCGTGCTCGAGGGCGGCGCCGTCGACGTGAACGGGCGCGGGTCCATCCTCGCCACCGAGGAGTGCCTCCTCGACCCCGCGGTGCAGGTGCGGAACCCGGGCTTCGGCCGCGAGGACTACCAGGCGGTGTTCCGCGAGGCGCTGGGGGCGCCGAACGCCATCTGGCTCGGCCGGGGGATCGCCGGGGACGACACCCACGGCCACGTCGACGACGTGGCCCGCTTCGCCGGGCCGCGGACGGTGGTCCTGTGCCGGGAGCCCGACGGCCGCGACCCGAACCACCGGCCGCTGGAGGAGAACCGGGAGCGGCTCGAGTCGGCGCGCCTCGAGGACGGCTCGCGCCCCGAGGTCGCCTTCCTCCCCATGCCCGAGCCGGTGACCTTCGCCGGCCGGCGGCTCCCGGCGAGCTACGCGAACTTCTACGTGTCGAACGCCTGCGTGCTGGCGCCCACCTTCGACGACCCCGCCGACCGCACCGCGCTGGGGCTGCTGGCCGAGCTCTTCCCGGGGCGCAAGGTCGCGGGCATCCACGCCCGCGACCTGGTGTGGGGCCTCGGGACCATCCACTGCCTGTCGCAGGAGGAACCGGAGCGCTGACGGGGCCCTCTCCCCGGTACCGGCCGGGGAGAGGGCGACTCGCCTCCGATGCCTTCACTCGCGGGTGAGGGGCGCATTCCACGCGCTACTTGGCCCGCGTGCTCTTCCCCTCCGAGATCGTCTTCCACTGGCCGTCCGGGCCCTCGATCTCCCACTTGAAGGCGTAGGACTTCTTGTCGAGCTGCCGGATGACGTAGCGGGACTTGACCACCTTCCCGCCCATCTTCGACTCGTCGACGTAGGTCCAGACGTCGCCCTCCACGGTGCCCCGCGGCACCGCCAGCATGGCCATGGGGGAGTTGTCGACGGCGTAGTAGGTGTAGACCTTCTCCTCGGCGCTGTACCCCATGATGCCGAGCCCCTTGCTCGGCCCCATGGGCCCCTTGCCCCGGTAGCTGCAGACCAGGGCGAACTTGCCGTCGAACCACTCGCAGGAGTCCTGCGAGGTCATCTTCCCCGCGGGCATGAAGGGGTTCTCGTTCAACACCCCCTCGGTCTTCCACTTCCCCACGAAGTAGCCGAGCTTCTCGTGCTCCGGCCCCGGGGCCGGCGCCTTGGGGGCCTGGGCCGCGGCCGGAAGCGCGAGGACGAGACCGACCGCCAGGGAAACCGCATTCCGCATCGTCGCCATGCTGACCTCCGTGCTCGTGCCCTGGTGGCTGGCACGTCGCCTGAACGCTCCCCGCTACCTCGCCGGCGCGGCCGTCGCCGGGGCGGCGGCCGTCGCCGCCGCCCGCGCCTCGCCCTCGGCGACCGCCTTCAGCTTCGCCAGCCCCTCGTCGAAGTCCTTCCCGATCATTCCGTCCATGTCCATGAACAGCGTCATCGCCTTGGCCGTGAAGCCGTTCTCGCCGCTCATCGCCCAGGAGACCCTGGTGCCCGGCCCCTCGGGGGCGAAGGTGAAGGTGGTGAGGCTGGTCTGCGTCCAGGGCTTCAGGAACTCGAGCTTGATCTCCACGCCGCCGGGGGTGACCCCGGTGATGGTCATTCGCCCTTCGCCCACCTTGTCGTTGCCCGCCCAGTGGTAGGCGGCGCCGACCCCCTGCGCCGGCCCGGCGAAGGTCTTCTTCATCGCCGGGTCGAGGTGCTCCCAGGGCGACCAGGCGGCCCAGCGGTGGAAGTCGGCCACCTGGGCCTGGACCAGGGCCGGAGGCGCCGCGATGGTCGCCGCGCGCTGGTAGCGGTAGGCGGAGGGGCGCGTCGCCACGACGACGACGAAGGCGGCGACCAGGACCGCCAGGACGAGAAGGACCTTTTTCACCATGGGTCACTCCAGGCGTCGCTCCGGGCGACGTGGGCCCGCGGCGCGCGGACCCGGCGGGCGTCCCATCTAACCGGGTCCGGCGGGCCGCGCCCCGCCTGGTGCGGGATCCCCCGCGCGGGGGTCCGGGCGACCCGCTGGCGGCGCGCCGCGCTTCCGTGGTCCCATGAAGGGCCATGGCCGCCGAACGCGTCGCCAGGCCCCTCCGGAACCTCCGCTGGCCGGGCGCCCGGACGCGGCGGAAGGCCCGGAGGAAGGGGCCGTGAGCGATCTCGCCGGGGCGCTCAGCTGGCTCGAGGGCCAGGGGCCGCCGATGGAGGCTCTCCTCGAGCGCCTCGTCCGCCAGAACTCCTTCACCCGGAACCGGGCGGGCGTGAACGCGGTCGCCTCCATCCTCGCCGAGGAGCTGGGGCGCGCCGGCCTCGCGGTGGAGCGCCTCCCCGGGGAGCGCTTCGGCGACCACCTCGCCTTTTCCGGGCCGGCCGCCGGGCCCGCGGTCTTCCTGGTCGGCCACGCCGACACCGTCTTCCCGCCCGGAACCTTCGAGGGCTGGGAGCGGCGGGGCCGCGCCGGCTGCGGGCCGGGCGCCTTCGACATGAAGGGCGGCCTGGTGGTGATGCGCTTCGCCCTCGAGGCGGCGGCCCGCGGCGGGTTCCTCGCCCGGGTCCCGGTCCGCGGCCTCGTGGCCGCCGACGAGGAGGTGGGCTCGCCCGAGTCGCAGCCGCTCACCCGCGCCCGCGCCGCCGGCGCCGCCTGTGCCCTGGGCTTCGAGTCGGGGCGGGCCGGCGACGCCATCGTCACCCGCCGCAAGGGGGTGGGCGCGGTCGAGGCGCGCGCCAGCGGCGTCGCCGCCCACGCCGGCAACGACCACGCCCGGGGGCGGAGCGCCGTCTGGGCCCTGGCCCGCTTCGTCGACCGGGCCCAGCGCCTCACCGACGCCGCCCGCGGCCTCACCGTGAACGTCGGGGTCTTCGAGGGCGGGACCTCGAAGAACACCGTCCCGGCGGCGGCGCGAGCCGAGGTGGACCTGCGCTTCGAGACGCCCGCCGACGGCGAGTCGCTCCTGCGAGCGCTGGAGCAGGCCGCCGTCGAGTCGGCGCTGGAGGGCACCCGCCTCGAGCTGGCGCGCTCCGCCTGGCGCCAGCCCATGGTGCGCAGCGAGGCCTCGGCGGCGCTCGCCGCCGAGTACGGCGCCTGCCAGGCCGAGAGCGGGCTCGGCCAGGGCGAGGCCCCGCTCTCCGGCGGCGGCTCCGACGCCAGCA
>DATBLK010000386.1:0-9990 GCA_036555405.1 Anaeromyxobacteraceae bacterium | reverse complement strand
GATCCAGGTGCTCATGGGAGACCCCTCTGCTCTCGTGTCGTCCCATGGGACCACGACCGATCGTGAAGGTCCACGACCCGTGCCGACCATCGTGGGCCCCCTCCGTGGAGGGTCAGCGGAGGCCGAGCCGCGCCCCCAGGGCGCGCGCCTCGGCGAGGAGCGGCTGCTCGGGGCTGGCGCGCACCCAGAGCCGGAGGAGCGTGTCGAGGGCCTGGCGGGCCCCCTCGCGGTCGCCCAGCCGATCGAGGGAGCGGCCGAGGAAGTACAGGCCTCGCGGACGGAACCAGGTCGGGTAATTCACCGGCAGGGCGAGGAAGCGCCGCAGCGCGTCGACCGCCTCGGCATCGCGCCCGGCCTCGGCGAGCGCCTCCCCGAGGAGGTAGAGCGGCGGGGGGATGGCGGGATCGGCGCTCTGGGGCGCGCCGGCGGCGACCTTGCGCAGCAGCTCGACCGCCCCGGTGAGGTCCCCGTTCCTCCAGCGGACCACGGCCTGGTAAGCCTCGACGCGCGGAGAGCCGGGTGGGAGGTAGCTCGCCATCTCGGCGGCCCGCCGGAGATCGCCCAGGTAGGCGAGGTGGACCGCGAGGTTGGTCAGCAGGGCGCGGTCGAGCTCGAGGATGCGGAGGGCCTCGCGCCACCCACGCTCGAGGTCCCCCGAGCCCGCGATCATCTCGACGAGGGTGCTGTGGAACCAGGAGTCTTCCGGGTCGCCGGCCGCGGCCGATCGCCGGAGCACCTCGGGCCAGCGCCCCTCCTGGCACAGGAGCCACAGCGCCATGTACCAGTCGAAGCTCCGCGGCCCTGCGCGCCCCGACATCCCGTGGAGGTGGGCCGCGAGCCGGTCCTGCTCCCCCCGGTTCAGCAGGGCGATGGCGAGAAGCTGATCGCCGATCTCGCCGGCGCCGGCTGCCCGCGCCCGCTCGCAGGTGGCCACGGCGCGCGAGGGATCGACCCAGAGCTCGGCGTAGCACAGCGCCGCCAGCGCGCCCGGCTTCGGCCCCAGCGCGGCGAGCTCTGCGGCCAGCCCCCGGATGCCCTCGAGGTCGGCCGTGGCCCCCAGGGCCTGGACGAGGTGCTGGGTGGCATCGAGCCAGCCGGGGTCGAGCGCGTGCACGCGGCGGAAGAAGGGGAGTGCCTCCGCGAACTCGTCCCGGTGGTACCGGACGTCGCCGGCGAGCCACCAGGCGTACTTGTCGTCCGGGGCCCCCTCCGCCGCATCGCGAAGGAGCGCCTTCGCCTCCACCTCCCTTCCGTCGAGAAAGGCCGCCCAGCCGCGCATCCGCAGCCGGTCGCGCGGGGGGATCCGCTCGGGACTGCGCTGCGCCTGCTCCAGGGCCGCCTTCTGCAGGGCCCGCGGCGTGCCCTGCAGGAAGTGGAGGAGCGAGATCTGGAGATGCGCCAGCGCGAAGCCCGGGTCGATGGCGGTCGCCGCCCGGAGGTCCGCCAGGCAGGCGTCGAAAGAGCCGGCGAACGACCGCTCCTCGAAGCAGGCCATGCCGCTGGCGTAGTGGCGCCAGGCGCCCAGGCTCGTCGTCACCGCGCGCGCAGGCATGGTCCTCTCCCGGATGGCGGCCGGGTCCTCTCCCAGGCGAAGCCGCACCTGCTCGCCGACGCGGTCGAGCAAGCCTGGCACGCCCTCCTTGCCGCGCTCCTGCTCCTTGAACGAGAAGCGGCGCTCGCCGGTGGCGGGGTCGACGGCCCTCACCTCCATGAGGTAGGTGTCGCCGAAGCGGAGCAGCCGGGTGACGAGGAGCGCCTGCACGCCGCAGAGCCGGGCGGCCTCCATCCCCGTCCCCTCGTCGATGCGGGCGACGCCCTCGGCGGTGCGCCCGCGGAGGGCGTCGAGGAGCCGCGCCCGGGGGAGGACGTCGAGCCAGGTCGACTGCTCCAGGACGGTGCGGAGGAGCCCCGACAGCTCCAGCTCCGGTTCACCGGTCTCGTTGGCGACGTCCGCCAGCGCGACCCGCTGGGCGGGCGGCGGGGGCGCTGGGGCGGGCGGCCAGAGCCAGTGCACCGCGACGCCGGTCGCCAGCGACGCGGTCGCGGAGGCGAGCGCGAGGCGCCAGCGACGCCGCGCGCGAACCGGGCGCGAGGGAGAGGGCGCCGCCCCCTCCAGCTCGTGCTGGATGCCGATCAGCGCCGCGGCGACCTCGCCGCCGTCTCGCGGCCTCCGCACCGGATCGCGTTCCAGCATCCGTTCGGCGAGCTCGGCGAGAGCCGGCGTCTGGGCGATCTCGAGCGGCCGGGCCCGGCGGCGAGACGGCCGGCTGCCGTCGGTGCCGAAAGGCAGCTCCCCGGTGAGCATCTGGTAGAGGATGACCCCGAGCGCGAAGACGTCGGTCCTTTCGTCCTCGGGGGCTCCCGAGCGCTGCTCGGGGGCCATGTAGGCCGGCGTCCCGCCGGCGGGGCGGGGGTGTCCGAAGGCGTGGGCCAGCCCGAAGTCGAGCACCTTCACGGGGCCGTCGGCGCAGAGGAACACGTTCCCGGGCTTGAGGTCGCGGTGGATCACGCCGTGCGCGTGCGCGTGTGCCACGCCGCGCGCCACCTCCCCGGCGACCCGCACCGCGTCGAGCGGCGCGAGGGGCCCCCGGGCGACGCGGTCCGCCAGCGATTCCCCCCGGAGCAGTTCCAGGACGAGGTACAGGCCCTGCTCGCAGCGGCCGACGTCGAAGAGCGTCACGATGTTGGGGTGGGAGAGGCGGGCGGCGGCCTCGGCCTCCAGGAGCAGCCGCTCCTGGCGCAGCGCGGAGCGCCCGCCGGTGCGGACCGACTTCAAGGCCACCGAGCGCTGCAGCGCCTCGTCGCGCGCCTCGTAGACCACGCCGAATCCGCCGCGGCCGATGCGGCGCAGGAGGCGAAAGCGGCCCACCTGTTCCCCGGGCACGAGCTCGCGCTGCCAGTCGCCGCCGGGCTCGCCCGGGTCGGCGGCGATCGCCAGGAGAAGGGCGGAGAGCTGTCCGGGCTCCACCGGTGCGGACGCGTCGGCTGAGGGCGGTTCCCTCGTCACGCCTCGCTCCCTCGAAAATCGAACGAAGAGTGTACCAAGGGTCGCCTCCCGAGGTTCGCGGCCGTGGCCCGCTGGCCCCTTCGGGCGAGCGCGGGAGCCGGGCCGCGGCCGCCGGCCGGACACGCGCTCCGTGTCCGTCTGGCCACGCGATGGCCGAAGCGGCTGCGCCCCGGTCTCCGCGACGCCGGCACGTGCGGTGCAAGCCCCAGCCGCGCGACCACGCTGGAGCACACATGACCACGACGCAGCGCCTCGGCCTCGCGACCGCCGTCCTCGCGCTCATCGGCCTCGCCGTCGTCGCCTGGCGGCGCGACGGGCGCGCCCCGGAGGCGCCGGTGCTGGCTCGGGCCCGCGCCCACCCGGCCACCCGCGAGCCGCCGCCCGAGCCGGCCGGCGAGCCCTCGGTAGCCGAGGTGGCCGAGTTCGAGCGGCGCACGCCGAAGTAGCCGGCCGGCCGGTCGCCGCCCGGCGGCGTGGTAGATTCGCGCCGCCTTGGACTGGTTCAAGCCGCACCTCGCCTCGCTCGCGCCCTACCCGTACCGGCGCGTCGAGGCGCAGGTGAAGCTCGACCAGAACGAGAGCCCGGAGGACCTTCCGGCGGGGGTGAGGGCCCGGGCCCTGGAGCGGCTCCGGGACACGGCCTGGAACCGCTACCCGGACCTCCACGGCGAGGAGGTGCGCGCCGCCGTCGCCCGCTTCGCCGGCTGGCCGGCCGACGGCGTGGCGGTGGCGCCGGGCTCGAACTTCCTCGTCCTGGCGCTCGCCCTGGCGGCGCGGCGCGTCCTCGACACCGCGCCGTCCTTCGCCTACTACGAGGGGGCGGCGCGGATCTCCGGCGTCGAGTACCGCGCGGTGAGGCTCGGAACCGGCTTCGCGCTGCCGGTCGGCGGCCTCCTCGCCGCGCTGGGCGGCGAGCCGGGCGTCCTCTTCCTCTCCGTCCCCCACGCCCCCACCGGGAAGCTCTTCCCGCGCACCGAGGTCGAGGCGGTGGTGAAGGCCGCGACCGGCGCCGGCTGGCTCGCCGTCCTCGACGAGGCCTACCACCAGTTCGCGGGCTCGGACCTCCGCGACCTGGCGCGCGGCAACTCGAAGGTGGCGCTGCTCCGCACCTTCTCCAAGGCCTGGTGCCTGGGGGGCCTGCGCGCCGGCTACCTCCTCGGCGCCCCCGAGCTCGCGGGAAAGGTCCAGGCCACGCTGCCGCCCTTCCTGGTGCCCGCGACGTCGGCTGCGGTGCTGCTCGCGGCGCTCGAGTCTCCGGGCTACGTGGACGAGCTGGCGCGCCGCATCGCCGCCGAGCGGGGGAGGCTCCTGTCGCGCCTCCGGGCCCACCCGACCTGGGCGGCGCACGAGAGCGCCGCGAACTTCGTCCTGGTGCGGACGCCCGACGCCAGGGCCGCGTACCAGGGGCTCCTCGCCAGGGGCATCCTCGTCCGGCGCCAGGACCACCACCCCGGCCTCGAGGGCTGCATCCGCGTCACCGTGGGCACGCCCGCCGAGAACGACGCCCTCGTCGAGGCGGCGATGGGGATGCGGTAGCTCCGTCAGCTCACCGCCACCCCCAGCAGCCGCCCCACGCCGAAGGTCACGCCCGCGGCCAGCGCCCCCAGCGCCACCATCCTCGCGGCGGAGCGGAGGGGGCTCGTGCCGGAGAGGAAGCCGACGAGGCCGCCCACGCCGCCCAGGACCAGGAAGGCGAACGCCGACGCGGCGACGACCGCGCTCCGCCCGTGCAGGAGGAGGAACGGAATCACCGGCACCGCCGCGCCGACCGCGAAGGTGACGAAGGAGGAGGTCGCGGCAGCCCAGGGCGAGCCGAGGTCGCCGGGATCGAGCCCCAGCTCCTCGCGGACCAGCGTGTCGACGGCGTGCTCGGGGTTCTTCAGGATCTCGGCGGCGACCCGCGAGGCCTGCTCGGTGGTGAGCCCCTTCTGCTTGAAGATCAGCGCCAGCTCCGCCGCCTCCTCCTCCGGCGCCTCCAGGACCTCTCGCCGCTCGAGCTCCACCTGCCGGCGCAGGAGGTCGCGCTGGCTGGCGACGCTGGTCCACTCGCCCACCGCCATGGACGACGCCCCGGCGATGAGCCCGGCGAGGCCGGTGACGAGGATGGCCCCCTCGCCGGCGCCGGCGCCGGCCACCCCCAGCACCAGCGAGAGGTTGGAGAGGAGGCCGTCGTTCATGCCGAAGATGGCGGCGCGCACCGAGACGAGGCGGCCGGATCGGTGCCAGCGCTCGCGCACCGCGATGAGCGCCCGCGCCTCGTCGGGCTGGCCGCGCCCCATCCCCTGGAGCACGGCCCGGTGGGCGTGCTCCTCCTGGGCGATGGCGGCGGCGTCGGCGTCGCCGCCCATGGAGAGGTACTTGTCGGCGTCCCTGGTCTCGGCGTCGACGACCATGGGGAGCACCGCGGCCGTCCCGAGCCGCCGCGCCAGCCAGAGGAGCGCGCGGACCCGGGAGCTGGGCCGATCGGGCGGCAGCGCCACGCCGGCCTCCCGCAGCCTGCGGAACCAGACGTCGGCGTGGCGGCGCTCGGCCTCGGCGATCTCCCGGAAGCTCGCCGCCCGCTTCGGGTCCCGCTCCACCGCGGCCAGCCCCTCGTAGAGCGCGTAGCCGTCGCGCTCGTCGACGAGGTTCTGGAGCCAGAGGTCGGTGCGCGGTTCCACGGGGCCCACGGGGGCCAGAACCTAGCAGATCGGGCCCGGCCCGCGGCGAGGCCCCTCCGGGTTCAGGACAACCCGCGAGGCCGCACCACCTCGATCCAGGCGAGGCAGCCGGTCGGGTCGAGCCAGGTGCGGGCCTGCCGCGCCGCGCTCCGCGAGGCGCTCGCGACCAGGCCCACCAGCGCGGCCTCGTCCCGGCACTCGAGCCGCCAGTCCATGAAGGCCTGCATGTACTCGTGGGCCAGGAACCCGTCGACGAAGCTCGCCAGCAGGAGCCGGCCGCCCGGCGCCACCGCGCGCAGGAGGGCGGCCACCAGCGGGCGCGCCGCGACGTCGTCGAGCCGCTCGAGGAGGTCGGCGGCGTAGACGAGGTCGAACTGGCCGAGCGGGACGCGCCCGGCGGCGACGTCGCCGACGCCGGCGTGCACGGTGCGGACGCGGTCGCCGAGGTCCCGGGCCACCACCCGCAGGCACTCGCGGTCGCCGTCGACGGCGACGAGCGCGCCCAGGGAGCGCCCGGCGAAGGCGCGGGCGACGCGGGCCTCGCGGAGGTGGCCGGCGCCGACCGCCAGGACCCGGGCGCGCTCGACCGTCGCCGCGGTCTCGTCGATGGCCCGGGAGAGGGTGTTGCGGCGCTGGCGCACCGCCACCGCCGCGGCCGAGCAGCCCGCGGTCCAGGCGAAGATGGCGCGCCCGAGGCGGGTCGTCGTCTGCCGGGTCGCGGAGGGAAGCCCCCCGTACATGAAGTCGAGCGCCACCGCGTCGCCGGGGTAGCCGCGGGGCCGCGCGCGGGCCCGGCGCGTCAGGGGATCCTGGCCGAGGCGGTCGGCGATGGGGTGATCCCGCGCCGCCGCCGCCTCCTCGCGCCAGGCCTCCTCGCCGACCTCGGCCCGGCGCTGCCGCAGGGCCTGCGCCAGGTCGTGGAGCGCCGGGATGGCGGCGTCGGGGAGGAGCCGGGCGGCGGCGCGGTCGAGGAGCTGTTCCAGGGCGGGGGACATCGGGGCTCTCAGGTAGAGAGTGGGCGCCGCGAGGTCCGTGACATCGGGTGTCTACCCGATGTCGGCAGCGGCCGCCGGCCGCGGGGCGCCTCGCCGGGCCGCGCGCTCGCCCTGCCGGGGGCCCTGCGGTAGAGTCCGGCTCCCCGCGGAGCCGCCGTGAAGGTCCTCTCTACACGCGACCCGTACTTCTCGACCGAGTGGGGCCGCATCTGCGCCCGCGGCTCCCGCGAGGACGAGGGGCCCATCCTCGCCATCGCCGGGAGGACCATCGGCGACGTCCGCGCCCGCGGGGACGCCGCGCTCATCGAGTACACGAGCCGCTTCGACGGCTGGAAGCCGGAGGGCGGGGCCGCTCTCGTCGCCGGCCCTGCCGCCTTCCGGGAGGCGCACCGCTCGCTCGCGCCCGAGGCGCGCCGGGCGCTGGAGCTGGCGGCGCGGCGCATCGCCGCGTTCCACCAGCGCGAGCGCGACGCCCAGGTCCCGCTCCGGCGCGACCGCACCGGCGCGCTGCTCGGACAGGTGACGCGGCCGCTGGGCCGCGTCGGGATCTACGTGCCCGGCGGCACGGCCCGCTACCCCTCGACGGTGCTCATGGCCGCGGTCCCGGCGCGCATCGCCGGGGTCGGCGAGGTGGTCGCCTGCTCGCCGGCGATGAAGCCGGCGGAGGCGGGCGGCCGCGAGGGCGCGATCGACGCCTGGACGCTCGCCGCCTGCCACGTCGCCGGCGTCTCGCGCCTCTTCAAGGTGGGCGGGGCGCAGGCGGTGGCGGCGATGGCCTACGGAACCGCCACCGTCCCGGCGGTGGACAAGATCTGCGGGCCCGGCAACGCCTACGTCGCCGCGGCCAAGCGGCTCGTCTTCGGCCAGGTGGACATCGACATGATCGCCGGGCCCACCGAGGTGGCGGTGGTCGCCTCGCCCGACGCCGACCCCGCCGCGTGCGCCGCCGACCTCCTGGCGCAGGCCGAGCACGACGTCCGGGCCGTGCCGCTCCTGCTCACGCCCTCGGCGCAGCTCGCCGCCGCGGTGGAGCGCGAGGTCGGGCGCCAGCTCCAGGACCTCCCTCGCCGGGCCATCGCCGGGCGCTCCGCCGGCGAGCGCGGCGCGCTGGTGGTGACGCAGGACCTGGAGGAGGCGGTGCGGCTCGCCGACGAGTTCGCGCCCGAGCACCTCGCGCTCCTCGTCCCGGGCGCCCGCCGCTGGCTGGGGAAGGTGTCGCGCGCCGGCGCGGTCTTCGCGGGCCCCTTCACGCCGGAGGCGGTGGGCGACTACGTCGCCGGCCCCTCGCACGTGCTCCCCACCGCCGGAACCGCCCGCTTCGCCTCGCCGCTGTCCGTCGCCACCTTCCGGCGCAGGATGAGCGTCATCGAGCTGTCCCGCCGGGCGCTCGAGTCCCTGGCGCCGGCGGTGGAGGCGCTCGCCGCGGCCGAGGGGCTCGAGGCCCACGCGCGGGCGGTGCGGATGCGGGTGGGGGATCGCCGCTCCCGGGTGGCCGGCCGGCCGTCCGCGCGGGGCCAGCCGGGAAAGGGCTCCAGGCGGGCGAGCCGCCGGTCCCCCGCCCGGGGCGCGGCCAGGGAGCGGCGGACATGAGGCGGCGGCCCCGGAAGGCGGCGCGCGCGGGCAAGGTGGCCCGCAGGACGCGGGAGACCGACGTCCGGGCCACGCTCCGGCTCGGGCCCGGCCCGGCGCGCGCCGACACCGGCATCCCCTTCCTCGACCACATGCTGGAGCAGCTCTCGCGCCACGGCGCGATGGCGCTCTCGGTGAAGGCGAAGGGCGACCTCGCCGTCGACGCCCACCACACCGTCGAGGACGTGGGCATCGCGCTCGGCGAGGCCCTGCGCCAGGCCACCGCCGACAAGGTCGGGCTGGCCCGCTACGGCCACGCCCTGGTCCCGCTCGACGAGGCGCTGGTCGAGGCGGCCGTGGACCTCTCCGGCCGCCCGCACCTCACCTGGAACGCGCGCCTCCCGTCGGGCAAGCGCTTCATCGGCGCCTTCGACGTGGACCTGGCGCAGGACTTCTTCCAGGCGCTCGTGAACCACGCCCGCATCACGCTCCACGTCAACGTGCGCCAGGGCCGGAACCTCCACCACGTGGTGGAGTCGATCTTCAAGGCCTGCGCCCGGGCGCTGCGCGCCGCCACCGCGGCCGAGGGCGGGGGCCTGCCCTCGACGAAGGGCGTCCTCTGATGGCGAGGGCGGCGGTCGCGCTCGTCGACTACGGCGCCGGGAACCTGCGCTCGGTCGAGAACGCGCTCCGCGAGGTGGGAGCCGAGGTCCTGGTGACCCACGACCCGGAGGCGGTCCGGAGTGCCGGGCGCGTCGTCGTGCCGGGCCAGGGGTCGATGCCGGCCTGTGCCGAGGCGATGCGGAGGAGCGGGGTCGCCGGTGCGCTCGCCGAGGCCATCGGCGAGGGCCGGCCGGTCCTCGGCATCTGCGTCGGGCTCCAGATCCTGTTCGAGGACGGGGAGGAGGGCGGGGGCGCGAAGGGGCTCGGCCTCCTGCCGGGCACGGTGCGGCGGCTGCCGGAGGGCGTGAAGCTCCCGCACATCGGCTGGAGCCGGGTGCGGGCCACGCCGTCCTGCCCGCCGCTGCTGCGGCCGCTCGACGGCGAGTACGTCTACTTCGCCCACAGCTACGCCGCGCCGGTCGAGGCCCCGGGCGCGGCGCTCCTCTGCGAGCACGGCCGGAGCTACTGCGCCGGCCTGGCCCGGGGGAACCTCTTCGGCGTGCAGTTCCACCCCGAGAAGAGCCAGAAGGTGGGGCTGGCGCTGCTGGAGCGGTTCGTGGCCCTGTAGCCCGGCGGCGCGGCGCATGCTCCTCCTCCCCGCCATCGACCTCATGGGCGGCAAGGTCGTCCGCCTGGTGAAGGGCGACTTCGCCTCGCAGAAGGTCTACGCCGACGACCCGGGCGCCGTGGCGGCGCGCTTCCGCGACGCCGGCGCCGAGCGCATCCACGTGGTGGACCTCGACGGAGCGCGCGCCGGGAGGCCCGTGAACGGCGAGGCGGTCCGGGCCATCGCCGCCGCCGGCGTGCCGTTCGAGGTGGGCGGGGGGCTGCGCCGCATCGAGGACGTCGAGGCGGTCCTGGCGCTCGGGGCCGCCTTCGCCGTGCTCGGCACGGCGGCCGTCGAGCGGCTCGAGCTCGTCGCCCTCGCCTGCCGCCGCTTCCCGGGCCGCATCGCCTGCGGCATCGACGCCAGGGACGGCGAGGTGGCGGTGAAGGGATGGGAGCAGGGGTCTGGCCTGCGCGCCGCCGACGTCGCCCGCCGCGTCCACGGCGCCGGCGTCGCGCTCGTCGAGTACACCGACGTGGGCCGCGACGG
>DATBLK010000359.1:0-6627 GCA_036555405.1 Anaeromyxobacteraceae bacterium | reverse complement strand
CACCAGGCCCAGGTGCGTCACCCGGTAGGGCCGCGCCCGCCGCTCCTCCCGGACCACGAGCAGGATCGTTCCCTCGGGGATGCGCGGCGCCAGCGCCACGAGCCGCGCCAGCGGCACCAGCGAGTAGGCCCAGGCCCCTCGGGGCCGCCGCCCCGGGTCGAGGTCGGCGAGGACGTTGCCGGCGCGCTCCGCCGCGCGCCAGCCCTCCTCGTCGAGCCGGACGCGGAACGGGACGGCCCAGGCCCCGGCGACGCGCTCGGTGACCTCCTCCACCCATCCCTTGCGCGCGTTGGCGGGGAGCCACTGCGCCTCGAGGTAGTGGTTCCGGTGCTGGAAGTCGGCCGGGCCGTCGTACCGGACGTCGTCGAGGAGGGCCCGCGCCTCCGCGGCCGAGGCCGCGTGGCCGAGGGCGATGGCCGTCTCGACGAAGGTCACGCAGTCGAAGGCGTCGAGCCGGAAGCGCGGGTCGGCGTCGGGCGTCTTCCCCTCGCCCAGGGGCGATCGGACGTACGGGGCGCCGAGCAGCAGGCGGCTGGCGAGCGCGGCGCGTGCCGGCCCGGGCGCGGCGGCCGCGAGGTCGGCCCAGAGCGCCGACTCGGGCGTGGGCCCCGCCGTCGAGGCCCGGGCGAGAAAGCTCAGCGCCGCCGCGAAGATGAACATCGATTTGCCGGAATCTATCGCCGGCGGCCTTTCTTGACTCCCACCCTACCCAAAGGTAGCGTCCCGCAAGCTTGGTCCGGCACCGCCTCCCGGCCCCGACGGCACAGAACAGGAGAAGCCCCGTGCGGCCCATCGCCCTGCTCCTCGCCGCCCTCGTCGCCGCCGGTTGCGCCTCGGTGGACGCGACCCGGCAGCTCGTCGCCGCCGAAGTGGCGCTCGAGGGCGCCCGCTCCGCCGGCGCCGAACGCCAGGCGGCGTACGAGTACACCGCCGCCGACGCCTACTACCAGAAGGCGCGCGAGGAGAACGCCCGGGCTCGCTACGGCGCCGCGGCCGAGCACGCCCGCAAGGCGACCATCCTCGCCGAGGAGGCGCAGGTGAAGGCGCGTCGAGCGGCCCGCCCGGAGGCCCGGTGATGCGCCGCGCCATCGTCGTCGCCGCCGCGCTCGCGCTCGGCGGCTGCGTCACCGGCGGGAAGCTCCGCGCCCAGGCCGAGTCGGTCCGGGTCGAGACCGACAAGGCGCGCAAGAGCGGCGGCGCCCGCTGCGCCCCGAAGGAGCTGGCGCTGGCCGACGCCAACCTCGACTTCGCCAACGCCGAGCTCGAGGAGGGCAACGCCGGCCGCGCCGCGCAGCACCTCACGGCCGCCGAGGCGAACGCCCGGAAGGCCAACGAGCTCTCGAGGGACTGCGCCCCCCGCGTCACCATCAAGAGGGACGCGGTGCCGCTGCCCCCGCCGCCGAAGCCGGTGGTCATCGTCAAGAAGACCGAGGACCGCGACGGCGACGGCATCCCCGACGACATCGACCGCTGCCCGCTGGACCCCGAGGACAAGGACGGGTTCCAGGACGAGGACGGCTGCCCCGACCCGGACAACGACGGCGACGGCATCGTCGACGCCATGGACGCCTGCCCCAACAACGCCGGGCAGCTGGAGAACCGCGGCTGCCCCGTCGTCGACGTCGACACCGACGGCGACGGCATCCTCGACCGGCTCGACAAGTGCCCCGCCGTGCCCGGTCCGGCGCCCGACGGGTGCCCGAAGAAGTACACGCTCGTCGAGGTGAAGAAGGACCACATCGCGATCAAGCAGCAGGTGAAGTACGCCACCAACAAGTTCGCGGTGCTGAAGGCGAGCTTCCGCCTGCTGGACCAGGTGGTCCAGGTCCTCACGGACTATCCGAAGATGAAGGTCCGCATCGAGGGGCACACCGACAGCGTCGGCGGGGAGGCGAAGAACCTCACCCTGTCGCAGCGGCGCGCCGACGCCGTGAAGGCCTACCTCGTGAAGAAGGGCATCGCGCCGGAGCGGCTCGAGGCCGTGGGCTTCGGTCCCACCAAGCCCATCGCCTCCAACAGGTCGGAGAAGGGCCGCCAGCAGAACCGGCGCACCGAGTTCCGGATCGCGGGGTACGAGTAGTAGGCGCCTTCAGCCCGCCGTCCCCAGGACGACCACCGAGCGGGGCTGCGCCAGGTAGGCGCGCCCCTCGACCGGGAGCGCGTCGTCCCAGCCGTGGGCGTCGTGCGGGGGCGGCATGGCGGTGTCGAGGAGCAGCCGCCAGCCGTTCTCGGCGGGCGGGAGCTCGAACGGCAGCGCCTCCCAGAAGGCGTTGAAGAGGCAGTGGACGCGGACGCTGCCGTCGAAGGCCTGGTAGCCCACCGCCAGGCTGCGCGACCGCTCGCTCCAGTCGGGCGCGCCCAGCCGCACGCCGTGCCACTGGATCCGGGAGCGCTCCAGGAACTCGGTGAGGGGGATGCCGGCCACCGGCTCCTTGGGATCGAAGGCGGCCCGCAGCCCGTTCACCTTCCGGGTGAAGCGGAGCAGGTCGGCGTGCCGCCTCACGAGCCGCCAGTCGAACCAGGAGGTCTCGCCGTCCTGGCAGTAGGCGTTGTTGTTCCCGCCCTGCGACCGCCGCACCTCGTCGCCCATGGCGAGCATGGGGACGCCCGCGGAGAGCAGGGTCACCGCGATGAAGTTCCGCACCTGGCGCTCCCGCAGCTCCTCGACCGCCGGGTCGTCCGTCGGTCCCTCGGCGCCGCAGTTCCAGGACCGGTTGTCGTCGGCGCCGTCGCGGTTCTCCTCGCCGTTGGCCTCGTTGTGCTTGCGCTCGTAGGAGACGAGGTCGTTCAGGGTGAACCCGTCGTGGCAGGTGACGAAGTTCACGCTCTGCTCCGCCTCGCGCTGATCGGCGGCGTAGAGGTCGGGGCTGGCGCAGAGGCGGGCGGCGAAGCGGCCCACCGCCCCTTCCTCGCCCCGGAGGAAGGACCGGACGTCGTCGCGGAAGCGGCCGTTCCACTCCTTCCAGGCGTCGCCCACCCACTGCCCCACCTGGTAGAGGCCGGCGGCGTCCCAGGCCTCGGCGATGAGCTTGGTCCCGGCCAGGCGCGGGTCGCTCTCGATCTCCCAGACGATGGGGGGGCTCCGCTGCGGGTGGCCGCCCTCGTCGCGCGAGAGGATGGACGCCAGGTCGAAGCGGAAGCCGTCGACGTGCATCTCCGACACCCAGTAGCGCAGGCTGTCGAGGATGAGGCGGCGCACCACCGGGTGGCTGGCCTTCAGGGTGTTGCCGCAGCCGGTGTAGTTCGCGTAGCGGGACCAGTCCTCGGCGAGGAGGTAGTAGGCGAAGTTGTCGAGCCCGCGGAAGGAGAAGGTGGGCCCGCGCTCGTCCCCCTCCGCGGTGTGGTTGTAGACCACGTCGAGGATGACCTCGATGCCGGCGCGGTGCAGCGCCTTCACCATGTCGCGGAACTCGAAGAGCGCGCCGACCGGTCCCGGGGCGGCGGCGTAGGCGGGGTGGGGGGCGAAGAAGGACACCGGCGCGTAGCCCCAGTAGTTCGTCCGCCCCGCGGGCGCGTCCTGCGGGTCGAAGGCGAAGACCGGGAGCAGCTCGACCGCGGTGACGCCCAGGTCGACGAGGTAGGGGATCTTCTCCACCAGCCCGGCGTAGGTGCCGCGCTTCTCCTCGGCGACGCCGGAGCTCGGGTGGCGGGTGAAACCGCGCACGTGGAGCTCGTAGATCACCGTCTCGGTGAAGGGGCGCCGCGGCGGCTGGTCCCCCTCCCAGTCGTAGGTGGCGAGGTCGGCGACCGCCGACTTCATCGCCGAGGCGGCGTTGTCGCCGGGCCGGGCCGCGGCCTCGCGCCGGTAGCCGGGGGGGATGGCGACCGCGCGGCCGTAGGGGTCGAGGAGCACCTTCTCGCCGTCGAAGCGGAGGCCGCGCGCCGGGTCGAAGGGGCCGACGGCCCGCCAGCCGTAGAGCTGCCCCGGGCCCACCCCGGGGAGGAAGACGTGCCAGTAGTGGTAGGTGCGGTTCGCCGACCGGTGGAGCGGAACCACGCGGCTCGGGCGGGCGTCGCCGGGGCCGTCGAACAGCAGGAGCTCGACCCGCGAGGCGTGCCGCGCCCAGACTGAGAAGTTCACCCCGTCGGGCGCAGGGGTGGCCCCGAGCGGGAACGGGGTGCCGGGCCTGGTGTCGTCGGGCACGGGGTCCTCCCTTCACACGCCGAGGTGCCGCTCCAGCAGCTCCGGCTGGGCCCGCAGCGAGGGCGTGTCGCCCTCGAAGACCACCCGGCCCTTCACCAGGATGACGTTGCGGTCGGTCAGGGAGGTGACCGCGGCGTGGTTCTTGTCGACGAGCACCGAGGCGATGCCGTGCGCCCGGATGTCCCGCAGGATGCGCCAGATCTCCCGCGCCACCTGCGGCGCCAGCCCCTCGGTGGCCTCGTCGAGGATCAGGAGATCGGGGTTGGTGAGCAGGGCCCGGCCGATGGTGAGCATCTGCTGCTCGCCGCCCGAGAGCTGCCAGCCGTCGTTCCCGAGCCGCTCGGCGAGCCGCGGGAAGGTGCCGAGCACGCGGTCGAGCGTCCAGTCGCGGCGGCCGTCGACGCCCGGCCGCGCCGCCATGACCAGGTTCTCGCGCACCGTGAGGTTGGGGAAGATGCCGCGCCCCTCGGGGACGAAGGCCACGCCCCTCCGCGCCACCAGCCAGGGCTCGGCTCCGTCCATCCGGGTGCCGCGGACCAGGACCTCGCCGTGGCGCGGCCGGAGCAGCCCGAGCACGGCGCGGAGCAGGGTGGTCTTCCCCATCCCGTTTCGGCCCATGAGGCCCACCGTCTCCCCGGCGCGCACGGTGAAGTCCACGCCGTGGAGCACGTGGCTCGCCCCGTAGAAGGCGTGCAGGCCCCGGGCCTCGAGGAGGGGCTCCCTCAAGGCAGCTCCTCCTCCTCCACTTCCTCCTCGCGGGCGCCGTCGCCGCCGAGGTAGGCCTGGCGCACCGCCGGGCTGGCGCGGATCTCCGCCGGCGGGCCGGAGGCGATCACCTGGCCGTTGGCCATCACCGTGATGGCGTCGGCGAGCGCGAAGACCGCGTCCATGTCGTGCTCCACCAGGAGGGTGGCGTGGTCGGGCCGGAGGCCGCGGAGGAGCTCGACCATCCGCCGCGCCTCGTCCGCCCCCATGCCGGCCAGGGGCTCGTCGAGGAGCAGGACCTCCGGGTCGGTGGCCAGGACCATGGCGACCTCGAGCTGGCGCTGCTCCCCGTGGGAGAGGGCGCTCGCCAGGCGCCGGCCGCGGCCGGAGAGGCCCGCCGCCTCCAGCGCCGCGTCGGCCTTCTCGCGGAGGGAGCGGATGCCGTAGGCGGTGGCGAGCCGTCGCATGCCGCCGAGGACCCGGGCCTGCGCCGCCAGGCGGCAGTTCTCGTGCGCGCTGAGCGACGGGAAGACGCTGGTGCGCTGGTAGCTTCGGCCCACCCCGAGCCGGGCGCGGCGGTCGGGCGAGAGGCGGGTGACGTCGCGACCGCGGAAGAGGATGCGGCCGGCGGTGGCGGGGAGGTCGCCGGAGAGGACGTTGATGAAGGTCGTCTTCCCGGCGCCGTTCGGCCCCACCAGCGCGTGGATGGCTCCGTGGCGGAGCTCGAGGGAGACGTCCTTCACGGCCTCGAGGCCGCCGAAGCGCCGGCCGAGCCCGCGCGTCGAGAGCACCGGCTCAACCATTCTCCGGCCCTCCCACCAGGGCCCGCAGGAACCGGCTGCGCACGCTGGCGAGGCCGCCCGGCAGGAAGAGGACCAGCGCGATGATGGCGGCGCCGAGCGGGAGCTGCCAGTGGCTGGTCGCCGACTGGAACAGCTCCTGGAGCATGGCGAAGGCGAAGGCTCCGGCGAGCGCGCCGTAGAAGCTGCCCAGACCCCCGAGGATCACGGTGAGCAGCACGTTTCCCGACTGGTGCCAGGCGAGCAGCTCCGGGCTCACGAAGCCGTACTGCAGGGCCGAGAGGTAGCCGGCGAGACCGGCGATGGCGCCGGCGACCGCGAAGCTGGTGAGCTTGTAGCGGTAGGTGGCGAAGCCGAGCGAGCGCATCCGGTGCTCGTTCACCCGGATGCCCTGGAGGGCGCGGCCGAAGGGCGATTCCCTGAGGATGCGCAGGAAGGCGAGCACCGCCAGCAGCACCGCCAGGACGAAGTAGTAGAGCTGCCGCGGGCTCGAGAAGTCGACGAGCTTCTGGCCGCCCAGGACCGCCTCCGGGCGGAAGTTCATGGAGATGCCGTCGGTGCCCCGGCCGAACTCGGTGTCGTGGAACACGAAGTAGAACATCTGCGCGAACGCGAGCGTCACCATGATGAAGTAGATGCCGCGCGTGCGGACAACGAACGTGCCGACGACGAGCGCCGCGACGCCTGCGAGCAGCATCGCGAGCGGCAATGTGAGCCAGACGCTCGCCGCTTCGTATTTCGGCGTGACGAGCGCGAGTGTATAGGCGCCGATGCCGAAATAGGCGGCATGGCCGAACGACACGAGACCGGTGTAGCCGACCAGAAGATCGAGCGACAGCGCGAAGATCGCGAGGATCATCACCTTCGTGACGAGCTCGGTGTAGAAGGCGGAGCCCGTGAGCGGGAACAGCGCGAGCGCGGCGAGCGCCACGGCGAGCGCGATTCGCCGGCGCTTCGACGCGGCCGTGGCCGCCGTCG
>DATBLK010000330.1:0-8023 GCA_036555405.1 Anaeromyxobacteraceae bacterium | reverse complement strand
GCCCTCGTCGACGTCCACGGCGACGGCCACCTGCGTCTCCCCCTCGCTCCGGGCGGCGGCCCGGGCCGCCCGGTAACCCCGCCGCTCGTAGGCGGCGCGGAGCCGGGCGAGCCCCTCGTCGAGCCGGCCGGGCCAGAACTCGTCCCCGGGGCCGAAGCCCAGGGCGCGCCGGACCTCCTCCTCGGAGATCGGCCGGGCGGGGCCGCGGAGCCGGACCGCGAGCTCGCGGACGAGGCGCCGGGGGAGGCACTCCACCACCAGCGTCACCTCGCCCGGGCCGGCGGGCACCGCCCGGATGACGACGTCGGAGAAGCGGCCCAGCTGGTAGAGGAGCGTCGCGGTCCGGCGCAGCGACCGGGCCGAGAGGGGCTGCCCGGTCCGGGCGGCCACCAGCCCCTCCAGCAGCGCCGCGTCCTCCCCGGGCGGCAGCTTCAGGACCACCGCGGTCACGAGCGGGGGCGTCCTCGCCGCGGCCCCGGCGGCCGCGGCCCAGAGCGCGAGCAGCGCGGCGGTCACTCGTTCCACTCCAGGCGGAAGCGGAGGTCGGCGCCGAAGTCGTTGGCCGCGACGTCCGGGCTGTCGTTGTCCCACTGGAGCTGCAGCGAGGAGCGGACCTCGAGCCGCTCCACGCCGCGCCGGGCGCGCGGCCGCCCCGCGAGCCTGCGCACCACCGGGTCGAGGAGGAGCTCGGCCTGGGCCCGCTGCCCCCGCGCCTCGCCGCCGGTGCTCGCGGCGTAGCCGGGAAGCGGCGCCTGGTAGCGGAGCCGGAGCAGGTCGCCGACCTTGGACTCGAACTCGGCCTTGGGAACGACCTGGCCCGCCCCCTCGGAGTAGGCGCTGGTGATGCGAAGCGTGAAGTCGCGCACCAGGCCGTCGCGCGGGAGGAAGCGCTTCAGCTGCTCGTCGAGGCCCGAGGCGCTGAAGAGCGCCTGGGCGGCGGCGGCGGTGGCGGCCCCGCCCACCCCGCCGGCGGCGAGGGCGGCGTCCCGGCTCGTCACCCCCAGCGACAGGAGGGTGAGGACGTCCTCCTGCGACAGCGAGGGCACGCTGGTGAGCTGGAGCTGCGGGTCGTCCAGGGGGCCGAAGAGGTGCATGAAGACCTGGAAGTCGCGGACCTGGGCCTCGCCGTGGACGTCGAGGGCGACGCGGACCCGGCGCCGCTCGGTGAGGTCGACGACGGCGTGGGTGAGGACGAACTCGTTGCCGCGGAAGGTGGCGCGGCCGCCCGGCGCCATGGAGAGCGACCCGACGAGCCCGAGGCTGGCGAGGGTCCCGGTGAGGTTCAGCTCCCCGCGGACCGAGCCGCGCACCAGGTCGTTGTCCACCCGGATGTCGCCCGAGAGGGCCAGCGCCACGTCGAACCGGAGCCACTCGCCGCTGCGGTCGAAGGACCGGGGCGCGGTCACGCGGCGCCGGAACTCGGTGAGGCTCTTCTCCAGCTCGACGCGCTCGGTGTAGCTGGCGCGGACGACGTCGAGCTTGCCGGAGAGGAGCATGGAGTCCCAGGTGCCCGCCACCGCGAGCTGGCCGGAGATCACCGACGGCAGCACGGCCGGGATGCGCAGCGGCACCTCGTCGAGGCGGGCGGTGGCCCGAACCTTCGCGGGGACGAGCCGGACCAGCTCCACCTCGCCGTCGAGCTCGGCGCGCCCGCCGTTCACCACCGCGGGCAGGTGGTCGAAGATGACGCGGTTCTGCGAGAAGGCCAGGTCGCCGCTCATCGCCGCGAAGACGATGGGGAGGTCGCGGATCTGGAAGCCGGCGTCGCGGAGGCGGCCCGACCCGACGAGCAGGGGCTCGGCCCAGGTCCCGGAGACGTGGGCCTCGAGCGCGAGCCGGCCCTGCGGGCGCGCGACCGCCGGGACCAGCCCGCCGAGGAGCCTGAGGTCCAGCGAGCCCTCGGCTCCGGCCGCGAGCCGGCCGTCCGCGGCGCGCGTCCCGGCGAGGGCGAGCTCGGTGTTCGTCCCCGTGAGCGCCAGGGGGCGGAGCTCGAGCCGCCCGCGGTCGGCGGTCAGGACCGCGCGGCCGCGGTTCTGGACCCGGAAGTCGGCGTAGCCGACCTGCAGCTCCTCGAGCTCGAGCTCCGCCTTCGCCGCCAGGGGGTCGGCGAGGAGGCCGCGGGCGCGCGCGAACCCGCGAGCCCGGGCCCGGAGCCCGGCCGGGGGGCCGCCGGGGGCGAAGCGGGTCAGGTCGTCGACGTCGAGGTCGGCGCGCGCCTCGAAGGGCCAGTCGCCGGCGGCGCGCGCCTGCATCGAGAAGCCGAGGCCCTCGGCGCTCCCGGTGACGGAGAGCGCCCGTTCCTTCAGCGAGCCGCCGACCTGGACCGACCCGACGGCGACGCCGGAGGCCAGGACGCCGTCGCCGCTGGCGGCGAAGCGCAGCGCCGGCTCCTCGGCCGAGCCGGAGAGGTGGGCCTCGCCGCTGGCGGTCCCCTCCCACCTCCCGCCCGGCAGGCGGAGGTCGGCGAGGGCCAGGCCCGCCGCCGAGGTCTCCAGCTCCCAGGGGAAGGGCGCCGCCAGCCCGGCGAATCCGCTGGCGCGCGCCCGGCCCGAGCCGCGCCGGAGCTCGGCGGCGTCGAATACCGCGCGCCGGCCCTCCTCGATGCGGCCGCTCGCCTGCCCGGAGTCGAAGGGGCGCCCGAGCAGCTCGCCGGGCCCGAGCCGGACGGCGAACTCGGCGTCGGGCGCGGCGGCGATGCCGCGGAGCCTGGCTTCCACCTGCGCCGCGGCGTCGAGGGCGTCGCGCGCCACACGCGCCGCCGGGATGGCCGGCATCGCGGCCTCGAGGAGGTCGCGGAGCCGGCCGCTGGCCTCGAAGGAGCCGGCGAGGCGCGGCGGCGACGCCCCCAGCTCGACCTCGACCTCTCCCGCGTACCGCGTCTCGCCCCGGCGCCCGGCGATGCGCCGCGCGCGCAGGGCGGTGCCTCCGCCCTCGCCGTAGCGGACCTCCGCCGAGGCCTCGCCGAGGTCGAGCTGGAGGAAGCGAAGGCCGCGGACGGTCGCCGCCGCCTCCACCAGGGGGTTGCCGTAGGGAGCGGCGGCGACCCGCCCCGAGACCGCGGCCCGGCCGCCCACGGGGACGACACCGACGTGGGCCAGCTCCCCGAGGTCGGCGCCGCCGGCGAAGCGGACCTCGAACCCCCGCGCGACCTCGAAGGAGAGGTCGGCGCTGGCGCCGAGCTCCTCGGCGCCGACGCGGAGGCGGGCGCCCTCGAGGTGGACGCCCTCGGGGCCGGCGCGGACCTCCGTCTCGATCCGCCCGCGCGCGAACTCGAGGATGCGCGGCTCCGGCTTGCCGGGGCGGTCCCAGGCGTGCGGGAGGACGCGGAGGTCGGCGAGCTCCAGCGCCGCCCGGCCGGCGAGCCGGAGCGGCCAGGCCGTGCCGCTCGCCGTCACCTCGCCGCGGACGCGGGTCGAGATCCAGGGGTGCAGGCCGAAGCGGCCGATGACGTCGCCGAGCTCGGTTCCCTCGAGGCGCGCCTGGGCCTCGAGGCCGACCTCGCGCCCCAGCCGCACCGTCCCCTGGGCCACCAGGCTGCCGCCGGCCATGGCCACCTCGGCCCGGTCGACCCGCAGCTCGTCACCCGCCAGCCGGAAGCGCACCTCGGCGTCACCCGGGCGCATGTCGAGCACCCGCCCCTCGCGGAGGCGCGCCGTCCCCTCGACCGTCGGGGCCGAGGCCGGCCCGGCGAGGCTCACCTCGGCGGAGAGCATGCCCTCCCCGGCGACGCCGGGTGCCCCGCCGAGGTCGAGGGCGGCGCGCACCGGGAGGCGAGCGGCCGCGCGGAGGTCGAGGACCGGCCGGCAGAGTCGCTCGACGGTTCCGCGGACGTCGAGCCGGCCTCCCAGGGCCTCGGCCCAGGCCTCGAGGGCGAGCGACGAGAGGTCGAGCGCCAGATCCCCCTCCGCTCCCCCGGCGTCGATGCGAACGACCCGGCCGCCGGCGGCGAGCTCCGCGTCCCGCAGCGCCGCCCGGAGCCCGACTCGCCGGAGGCCCGGCGCCCGGAGCGATCGGGCGGTGGTGACCGGGGCCGCGGCGACGTCGAGGCGCCCGACCCGGACTCGCCCGCCCTCGAAGGAGATGTCGACGGCGCCGTCCTCGACCTCGAGGCGCCGGACCGGGAGCCGGGCCAGCGCCTCGGGCGGGCAGGGCGCCGTCCGGGAGGGGTCGGGGCGCGGCAGCGCCAGCGCCACCCGCGGGCGGACGACGCGGAGCTCGGCGACCTCGAGGTCGCGCCCCAGGGCCTGGACCGGCGAGAGGCGGGCCCGGAGCCGCTCGGCGGTGAGGACCGGCGCGTCCGCCGGACCGAGCCGGACCCCGCTCGCCTCCACCGCCAGGCGCAGCGGCTCGACGCGGCAGGCCTCCACCCGGAGCGGCAGGCCGCTCAGCGCCTCCACCCGCGCCGAGAGGACGTCGCAGAGCCGCCGCCCCGCCCACTGCGTCCGGAGCGCGAGGATCGAGACCCCGACGAGCGCCAGGACCGAGGCGAGGAAGAGGATGGCGACCTTGCGCTTCACCGGTCCGATCCTGCCGCGGTCTCGAGGGCGCGCCAAGCGGCCGGTCGCCCCGGCTACTTCCCCAGGGCGTCGAGGTAGCGGTCGATCTCGTCGAGGTCGACCGCGCCGGCCGGCGCGCTGGCGGCCGCCGGCTCCGGCCTCCGCTCCGGAGCGAACCCGAGGTCGAGCGCGATGCGCTCCACCAGCCCCTCGTCGAGGTCCCCGGCCCGGGCCAGGAAGCCCTCGAAGAGCGCGTTGTCACACAGGGTGTTGATGAGGCGCGGGATCCCGCGGCTGTGGCGGTGAAGCGCGGCGACGGCTGCCGCGGTGAACGGGACCCGGGGCGCCCCGGCGAGGCGGAGCCGGTGGCGCACGTAGGCGTCGGTCGCCTGCTCGCTCAGGGGCTCGAGCCGGTAGCGCAGGGCCACGCGCTGGGCCAGGGGCGGATCCAGGCGGAGGTTGTCCTCGAGCTCGGGCAGCCCGAAGAAGACGAAGGAGATGAGCTTGCGCTCCGGGACCTCGAGGTTCAGCAGGCCGCGGAACTCCTCCATGATCTCGCGCGTCGCCAGCATCTGGGCCTCGTCGATGAGGACCACCGCCTTCTTGCCCTGCTCGTGGATCCGGACGAGCCGCTGGTAGAGCTGGGAGAGCAGCGCCAGCTTCTCCTCGGCGGGGCTGTCCACCCCGAGCTGCAGGGCGATGCGCCGCAGCAGCCAGTTCGCGGTGATGCCGGAGTGGATGATGACGAGCAGCGCCGCCTCGTACTCGGCCTCGGGGAGGCTGTCGAGCATCCTCCGCGCCAGCGTGGTCTTGCCGGCGCCGACGTCCCCGACCAGCACCGCGAGCCCCTTCATGTTCGAGACGCAGTGCATGAGGCGCATGAGCGCCTGCGCGTGCTGGGCCGACCCG
This sequence comes from Anaeromyxobacteraceae bacterium, assembly GCA_036555405.1. Lineage (GTDB taxonomy): Bacteria > Myxococcota > Myxococcia > Myxococcales > Anaeromyxobacteraceae > DATBLK01. Next base: position 2,618 of record DATBLK010000330.1, on the reverse strand, counting down.
TAGTAGAAGCGGGAGACGGGCGCGTTGGAGAAGGGCTCCTGGGCGAGGTCGTAGAAGTCCAGGTAGTTCACGCGCCGTCCAGTCGCCTACACGTACCCGATGTTCTTCTTGGACCCGGCCCGCGACCCCCCGGGCGGCTCCGGCGCCGGGGGAACGGCCGCCGGCTCCGGCGGCGGCCGGCCGGCGCCGCCGCCGAGCCTCGCCAGCATGCGGCTGGCGTCCCGGAAGCGCGGGTCTGCCTGGACCACCTTCTGCAGGTACCACAGCGCCGTCTCCACGTCGCCCTGCGCCTCGGCGGCGCGCGCCAGGTCGTACTGGAGGGCGCGCGCCGCTTCCGGGGTGAGGTGCTCCGAGCGCAGCGCGCGCGCCCACGCCGCGGCCGCCCCGCCGGCGTCGCCCTGCTCCATGCGGCACAGGCCGATCATGGAGAGGCAGTCGATGGCCTTGCGCCCGGTCGCGCCGCGCAGCGCGGTGTCGAACTCCGCCAGGGCGTCGGCGGCGAGCCCCATCTCCTTGTAGGCGATCCCGAGGTCGTAGTGGGTGTCCGCGTCCTCGGCCTTCACCGACCGGGCCACGCCCTTCTTGAACTGGCTGAAGACCTCCTCCACCGAGTACTGGAACTCCTCCCCCGGGGAGGGCGCGGCCGGACCGAGCTCCTCGGCGAGCTCCCGCCCGATGTCGACGGCGGGCGCCGGGGGTGCCCGCGGCTCGGTCGCGGCCGGCGCCCGCGCGGCCCGGCGGCGCTCCACGTCGTCGAGCTTCGCCTGGGCAGCGGCGTGGCCGGGGTGCAGGCGGAGGAGGCCCCGCAGGACCTCCGCGGCGTCGGCGAAGAGCCCCTGCTGCGCGAAGAACTCGGCCTCCTCGATCTCCTCGCCGAGCTCGACCCCCGCGTCGGGCGGGGGCGGAACGAGGGCCTCGGGAGGCCGTCCCGGGGTGGGCGTGAGCCGCGGCGGCGGCCCGGGCGGCGGCGTGAGGCGTGCGGCCGGCGCCGGCGGCGGCGCGGGGCGCGGGGCCGGCGCCGGCGGCGGCGTGAGCCGCGGCGGCGGCCCGGGCGGCGGCGTGAGGCGGAACGGCGCGACCGGCGGGGGAGTGGGCCGCCCCGCTGCCGCGATCGGCGGCGGGAGGGGGGGGCCGGGGGGCGGCGCGACGACCGGGGGCGGCGCAACGTGCTCGGGTTGCGGCGGCTCGAGGGGCTCGTCGCCCACCACGGCGGCGGAGTCCTCGGAGAGGCCGGCGGCGCCCGCGAGCGCGGCCTCGTCGTCCTCGACCACCTCGTCCTCGGCGGCGCCGGCCGCCTCGAGCGCCACGTCGTCGGGCTCCTCGGCGCCGGCGCTCTCCACCAGGAGCTCGGCGGGAGGTGGCCCCGGCGCCGGCGTGGTCCGGCGCGGCGGCGCCGGGCCCGCTCCGGCCTCGAGCGCGGCCAGGTCCGGGTGCCCGGGCGAGAGCTCCCGGAGCGACGCCGCCGCCGCCTGGGCGCGGTCCGAGAGCCCGAGGTCGAGCGCGAGGCGGACCGCGCGCGCGCCCTCGTCGGCGGCGCCGGCCGTGTCGCCGGCCGCGCGCCGGATGTCGCGGGCCTTCTCCCGCGCGTCCAGGTGGCCCGGGTCGATCTCGAACACCTTGCGCAGGTGGTCGAGCGCCTTCTGGTGGAGGCCGTACTTCACGTAGACGTCGGTCTCGGTGAGGAGCTTGGGGATGGCCTCCGGCCCCAGCGGCCTCGCCGCGCCCGCCGCGGGTCGCGCCGCGGGCGGGGCGGCCGGCGGCGGCGTCATCGACGGGGGCGGCGGAGCGATCACCGCGGGGGGGCGGCCCGCGGGCGCCGGGGCCCGGACCGCCGGGGCCGGAACGGCGGCGGGCGTGAACACCGGGGTGAGCGACGGCGCCTGCGCGGCCTCGGAGAGCCCGGCGGCGGCGTCCGGGTCGTCGGGGGAGAGCTCCAGCACCTTGCGCCAGGTCGCCCGCGACTCCTCCACCCGGCCGCGCTCCGCCTGGACGTGCGCCAGCTCCTTCCACACCGAGACGGTCTTCGAGGTCTGTCCCAGGTCGTGGAACGCCTGGGCCAGGAGGTTCAGCGTGGCCACGTCCTTCGAGTCGGCCTTGAAGCAGAGCTGGAGCTTGGCGAGCGCCCGCTTGGTGTCGCCCTTGGCCAGGTAGATGTTGGCGAGCTCCCGCGTCAGCTCGACGTCGCCCGGCGCCAGGAAGGAGATGCGCTCGGCGACCCGGAGGTACTCGTCGGCGCGGTTGTTGCGCTTGAGCAGATCGGCGGCTCGCCGGAACTCCACCAGCGCCTCGGCCGTCTGGCCGGCGCGGGCGTGGATCTCGCCGAGCTTCACCGCCGAGCCCACGTTCTCGGGCTCGAGCTCGGTCATCCGCCGGAGCACCTCCAGGAGCTTGGCGTTGTCGCCGGCGCGCTCGGCCGCCTGGGCCACGAGCTGCAGCTGGCCCATGGCGTCGATCATGATGCCGAGCTGCTGGTAGAGGCCGGCGAGCCGCTCGTTCACCCGGACGTCGTCCGGGGCGAGCTTCATCATCTGCTTGTAGACGGCGATGGCCTTGAGGAAGAAGCCCTGCTCGGTGTAGGCCTCGGCGACGCGGTTGAAGGTCGCCGCCGCCGCCTGGTC
>DATBLK010000313.1:0-3609 GCA_036555405.1 Anaeromyxobacteraceae bacterium | reverse complement strand
CGTAGGCGACGTTGGCCTCGGCGGTGAGGTGCGGGAAGAGCGCGTGGTCCTGGAAGAGGAGGCCGGCGCCGCGCCGCTGCGGCGGGAGGAAGAGCCCCGCCGCGGCGTCGAACCAGGTCTCGTCCCCGAAGCGGATGAAGCCGGCGTCCGGCCGGTCCAGCCCGGCGAGGCAGCGGAGGACGGTGGACTTCCCGGCACCCGAGGGGCCGAAGAGCACCGTCACCGGCGCGCCCTGGAGCGGGAGCGCCAGCGCCGCCCGGACCTCGGGGCCGCCGGGAAAGCGCCGGACGACGTCGAAGGCGAGCTCGCCCGTCATCCCGGCACCGGCCGCCGCCGCAGCGCGTGGGTGAGGACCAGCGCCGCGAAGGAGATGGCGAGGAGGAGGAGCGAGGTCCGGTTGGCGGCCGCGTAGTCGAGCTGCTCCACCGCGTCGAAGATGGCGATGGAGAGGGTCCGGGTCTCGCCGGCGACGTTCCCGCCCACCATCAGGACCACCCCGAACTCCCCGAGGACGTGGGCGAAGGCCAGGACCGATCCGGCGAGCACGCCGGGGGCGGCGAGCGGGAGGCTGACGCGGAGGAAGGTCCGCAGGCGCGAGGCGCCCAGGCCGTACGACGCCTCGACGAGCCGCGGGTCCACCGCCGAGAGCGCGGCGGCGAAGGGCTGGACGGCGAAGGGCAGGCCGTAGAGCACCGAGGCGAGGAGCAGCCCCTCGAAGCTGAAGGCCAGCGGGCGCCCGGTGGCCGCGATCCAGGCCCTGCCGAGCGGGCTCCGGGCCCCCATGCCCACGAGCAAGTAGAAGCCGAGCACCGTGGGCGGCAGCACCAGCGGCAGGGCCACGACGGCCTCGACGAGCGGCTTCCAGCGCCGGCGCGTGGTGGCGAGCCAGTGCGCCAGCGGGAGGCCGAGGACGAGGAGCGCCAGCGTGGTGAGAGCGGCGAGGGAAAAGGAGAGGCGGAGGGCGGAGAGGTCCAAGGGACGCGAATGTCAGCGCGGTCGCCGGCCGGTCACCTCGCCGCGACCGGGAACCCCAGCGCCTGCGCGATCTCCCGGGCCTTCGACGCCAGGATGCGCGTGTTCCGCGGGCCCATCCGCAGGAGCTGCTTGTCCACCTCGCCGAGCTCCTCCAGGCGGGAGTCGGCGAAGAGGTAGACGGCCCCCTTGCCCACGACCTCGACGTCCCCCTCGCGGACCGGCGCTCCCGCGATCCGCTGCAGGGCGCGCGCCGTGGCGCGGTCGACGGAGCCCTCGGGGTAGCCGAGGCCGCGGTAGGCGGCCTCGAGGAGCCCGTGGAGCTCGCGGTAGGCGCGGGCCGCCGCCTGCGCGTCGATGGTGGCGACGGCGTCCGCGAAGGCGTCGTAGCGCCAGTAGGACGACGGCGCGATGAAGGTGCGGTCGCCGCGCTCCACCACCGCGAAGTCCCGGCGCGGCGACAGGGAGGCGAGCGGCTTCGTGGGCGGCGTCCCCTCGGCGAGGTTGTCGGTGATCACCGCCCAGCGGCGGACGAGGTCGCCGTCGGCGATGAAGCGCCGCAGCAGGGCGTTGGCCGACACCGCCTCCAGCAGGGCCCGCAACCGCTCCGGGCTGGCGGCCGGGGCGGCGGCCGGAGGCGGCGCCGGCGCGGGAGCCGGAGAGGGTGCGGCGGGCGCGGGCGGAGGAGGCGGCGGCTGCCGGTGGCGAAACCAGTAGTAGGCGAGGCCCGCGCCGCCCAGCGTCGAGGCCAGCAGGAGCGCGATCCAGGGAGCGCGGCTCGGCGTGGGGTGAGGGTCTTCGAGCATGGGCACCACCCTCCCGGGAGGACCGCGGCGGCCGGGTCGGGCCCCAGTCTACCCGGCGGTCGGTCCGGAGCGCTCGCCCGGCTGCATCCGGCCCTCGAGGTCCGGCCCGGTCCCGGCCGCCTCTCCCCGCGGACCCAGCACCCGGCGCAGGGCGAGGACCACCGCGGTGGAGACGAGCGCGGGGCCGGCCGCCGCCTGGAACAGCTCCTGCCCCGTCCACTGCCGGGCCAGGAGCGCGCCCGCGACCACGGGCCCGAGGATCGCGCCGAACCGGCCCACCCCCAGTGCCGCGCCGATGCCGGTCGAGCGCAGGTCGGTCGGGTAGTACGTCGCGGCCAGGGCGTTGAGCCCGGGTTGTCCCCCGAAGATGCCCCAGCCGGCCAGGAAGGCCGCCGCGAAGAGCAGGGGAAGGGGCAGGCCCGGCTGCCCGACGAGAGCCAGGTTCAGGGCCGCGCCGGCGAAGCAGGCGGTCAGCACCGGAACGAAGCCGGTCCGCTGCATGAGCAGGCCCATCGCCAGGGTTCCGATGGCGCCGCCCGCCTGGACCGCGGTCCCGACGAGCACCGCCGTCCGGGTCGGGTGTCCGGCGTCCCGGACCACGGTCGGCAGCCAGCTCGCGACGAAGTACGCCGTGAGCACGTTCGTGAAGTTCGCGACCCAGAGGAGCGCGGTTCCCGCTGCCCGGCCGCGCCGGAACAGCCGGGGGATGGGGACGGCGATCCGCTCCCGGCGTCCCCGCAGGGCCAGGAACTGCCGGGACTCGGGCAGCCACAGGAACATCGGCACGAGGAGCGCGAGCGGGACGATGCCGCCGACGGTGAACACGGCCCGCCAGCCGCGGGCCGGGATCAGCCAGGCGGCCAGGAACCCGCCCAGCATGGCGCCCACCAGGAACCCGTTCGTCACGATCATCATGCTGGCGACCCTGAGCCTGCCCGGGCTGTACTCGCCGACGAGCGCCGTCGCGTTCGGCATGATGGCGCCGAGCCCGAGGCCGGCCAGGAACCGGAGGGCGACGAGCTCCGCCAGGGAGCCGGCGTGCCCGGTCAGCAGCGTGAAGACGGAGAAGAAGGCGGTCGCGCCGAGGAGCACGGGCCGGCGGCCGAGCCGGTCGGCCGCCATCCCCAGCAGGAGCGAGCCGAGGAACAGCCCCAGCAGCCCGGCGCCGAAGACCGGCGCCATGTCCGCGCTCCGGATCCCCCAGTCGCGGATGAGCGCCGGCGCGACGTAGCCGATCGCCTGCACGTCGAAGCCGTCCATGACCAGGCAAGCGCCGATGAGCGCGAAGACGCCCAGCCGGCGGCCCCCCAGGCGGCCGTCGCCGACCGGGTCGGCGCGCTCGGGGATGGGCGCGCTCACGGGCGCCCCGCCGCCCCCCGGGCGGGCGCCGGCTCGAGGAGGAACCTGGACAGCGCCGGCATCAGGACGAGCGCGCCGCCCATGTTCCCGAGGAACATGAAGGTCAGGAGGACCCCCATGTCCGCCTGGAGCTTGATCGGCGACCACGCCCAGGTGAGGACGCCGGCGGCGAGGGTGCAGCCGACCAGCGCCACCACCCTCCCGGTGAAGCGGAGGGTCCGGCGGTGGGCCTCGGCGAGCGGCAGCCCGGCCCGCTGGTGCGCGAGCTGCACCGAGAGGTAGTAGAGGGCGTAGTCCACCCCCAGGCCCACTCCCACGGCGACCACCGGCAGGGTGGCCACCTTGAGCCCGATCCCCAGCCCGACCATGAGCGCCTCGCACAGGATCGAGGTGAGCGCCAGCGGGAGGACCGCCACCGCCGTCGCCCGCCAGCTCCGGAACGCGACCAGGCAGAGCAGGGTGACCGCGCCGT
>DATBLK010000304.1:0-3841 GCA_036555405.1 Anaeromyxobacteraceae bacterium | reverse complement strand
CGACCCTCACCTACCTGGGCCTGCACGCCCTGCAGCACCGGGGACAGGAGTCGGCCGGCATCGTCTCCTCCGACGGGACGGCGCTCCACGTCCACAGGGGCATGGGGCTCGTCGCCGACGTCTTCGGCGCCGAGGAGCTGGCGCGCCTCCCGGGCGGCGCCGCCATCGGCCACGTCCGCTACTCGACGGCCGGCGCCTCGAGCCTGAAGAACGCGCAGCCCATCGCCATCCAGTACGCCGGCGGCGCCGTGGCGGTGGCCCACAACGGCAACCTGGTGAACGCCGACGCGCTCCGGACCGAGCTCGAGTCGCGCGGGTCGATCTTCCAGACCACGAGTGACACCGAGGTCATCCTCCACCTCATGGCCCGCGCCCACGGCGGGGCCCGGGGCGGGAGCACCGAGGTGCTCGCCGCCGGCGTCCGGTCGGCGCTGGGCTGCGTCGCCGGCGCCTACGCGCTCCTGTTCCTCTCCGAGCACGCCATGCTGGGCGTCCGCGACCCCATGGGCTTCCGCCCGCTGGTCCTGGGCCGGCTCAAGGGCGGCTGGGTGCTCGCCAGCGAGACCACCGCGCTCGACCTCATCGAGGCCGAGTTCGTCCGCGAGGTGGAGCCCGGCGAGATGGTGATCGTCGACGGCGAGGGGCTGCGCTCCGAGCGGATCGAGCCCGGGGCGCCGCGGCAGGCGCGGCTCGGCCGCTGCGTCTTCGAGCTCATCTACTTCGCCAGGCCCGACTCGATCGTCTTCGGGCGGTCGGTGTACGAGGTCCGCCAGGCCTTCGGGATGCAGCTGGCGCGCGAGCACGCCGTCGAGGCCGACGTCGTCATCCCGGTCCCCGACTCCGGCGTCCAGGCGGGCATCGGCTACGCCCAGGCCTCCGGCCTCCCCTTCGCCATGGGGCTCGTCCGCAGCCACTACGTGGGGCGCACCTTCATCGAGCCACAGCAGTCCATCCGCCACTTCGGCGTGAAGCTCAAGCTCAACGCCGTCCAGGCCGCCATCCGCGGCAAGCGGGTCGTGGTGGTGGACGACTCCATCGTCCGCGGCACCACCAGCCGGAAGATCGTGACGATGATCCGCTCCGCCGGGGCCGCGGAGGTGCACCTGCGCATCAGCTCGCCTCCCACCGCCTGGCCCTGCTTCTACGGCATCGACACCCCGACGCGCCAGGAGCTCATCGCCTCGTCGCACTCCGTCGAGGAGATCTGCCGCTTCGTCACCGCCGACAGCGTCGGCTACCTCTCGCCCGAGGGGATGTACGCGGCGCTGGGCGAGAGCCGCCAGGGCTTCTGCGACGCCTGCTTCTCCGGCCAGTACCTGGTGGACCTGGCGGGCGCGCCCGCCCGGACCGCCCCCTCCCTGCGGCTCGTGGGCGCCTGAGCCGGGCCGCGCCCGGCGCGATCCGCCCGGGGCCCACCCCCACGGAAGGCCCGTCTTTCAAGGCGATCGTGCACGTTCGGATGTTGACGGCCGGATCCGGAAGCGCTAGGAGTGCCGGAACCTCGGCCGGCCGCGGCGGCCGGTCCCCACGGGAGGACGCTCGTCCATGACCCAGGCTCAGTTCTTCTCGGCCGTCGCCGAGACATCGGGTGTGTCGAAGGTACAGGTTCGCGCCGTCTTCACGGCGGTCGAGGACACGGTGATGAAGCGCCTCCGGGCGGAGGGGAAGATCCCCCTGGGCGGCCTGGGCAACGTGAAGCTCGTGGACCGCAAGGCGCGCATGGGCCGCAACCCCGCCACCGGCGAGGCCATCAAGATCCCGGCCAAGACCGTGGTGAAGATCGCGCCCAGCAAGGCGATGAAGGACACCTTCAACAAGAAGGCGAAGAAGTAGGCAGCTCGGAGGAGTCGCCCCCCGCACCGGTACCCGAGCCCGCCGCGGCCGCCGGCCGCAGGCGGGCTCGGCGCTTTCTCGTCGCCGGCGCCGGGCCCCGCCCCGCTTCACCCCTGGATTCGCAGGAGCGCCCGCACCGTCTCCAGGATCTGGTTCATGTGCACCGGCTTCTGCAGGTAGACGTCGACGCCGCCGTCGACGGCCCGGGCGCGGGCCTCGTCGCCGCCGGCGCTGATGGCGACGATGGGCGTGAGCATCAGGCCGGGGTCGCTCCGCACCTTCTCCACCAGCGTGAAGCCGTCCATCACCGGCATGTAGAGGTCGACGACGACGAGCTCCACCTTCGGCTTGCGCTGGAGGCGCGCCAGCGCCTCGATGCCGTCCCGGGCCCACTCGACGGCGACGTCGATGCTCCCGTCCCCGGTGCGCAGCCGCTTCATCGCCGCCTCGTACATCGCCAGGAGCAGGGGGTTGTCCTCGACGAGGAGCACCCGGTACGAGCGCCGCGCCGGCGCGGGCTCCCGGGGCTCCTGCGCCGAGCGCACCAGCCGGGCCAGCTTCTCCCGGTCCTCGGCGCGATCGGCGGGGATGCGCACCGCGCAGCCCGCCGGCGACTCGCCCTCGGCGTCCCGCCTCCAGGTCACCTCCACCTCGAGCTCGACCGGCTCGAGGAGCCCGGGGAAGGAGAGGATCAGGGGCACGCGCGTCCCCGGCGGGAGGGGCCGGTCCGTGCGGATGAAGAGCCCGCCCGCGGAGAGGTTCTCGGTCGCGTCGCCGAGCCCCGGCGAGCCGGGGAAGTCGATCCTCAGCAGGAGGGGAACCCGGAGATCCCGCCGCCTGTCGCCCCCGCTCGGTTCCATTGCCCTCGCCCGACGCGCCGCCGGAGCGGCTTGACGGCGAGGATACCCGCCGAGGATCTCCTTGACAACGTGGGGTGGCGTCAATAGCCTGCGCACACTTTTCCGAGGCACCTCGACCCCTTATGCCTCATCCCCCCCCGAACAGGCCGGGCGACTGGAAGGACCTGCCAAGGGAGCTCGTCGCCCGCTTCGACGCCGAGCTGGCAGCCGAGGTCGCCAAGTTCCCGCCCGAGCACCGGGAGGCGGCGATGCTCCCGGCCCTGCGGATCGGCCAGGAGATCTTCGGGTCCTGCTCCCCGGCGGTGCAGCGGCTCGCGGCCGCTCGGCTCGGGACCTCGGCGGCGCGCGCCGAGGAGGTGGCGACCTTCTACGTGATGTTCCACACCGAGCCCACCGGCCGGCACCTGGTGGAGATCTGCACCAACGTCTCCTGCTGCCTCGCCGGCGGGGAGGCGATCTTCGCCGCCCTGAAGCGGAAGCTGGGGGTGGACGGCGGGGGCACGACCCGGGACGGCCGCTTCACGCTGCGCGAGGTGGAGTGCCTGGGCGCCTGCGGCACCGCGCCGGCCATGCTCCTCGACGAGGAGCCGGTGGAGCGGCTCACGCTCGCCAAGGCGGAGAAGCTCCTGGAGGGCCTCGAGTGAGCGACGTGAAGATCCTCACCGCCCGCTGGGGCAAGAAGGACTCCCACACCCTCGCCTCCTCCCGCGCCGACGGAGGCTACGCGGCGCTGGAGAAGGGCCTCTCGATGTCCCCGCAGGCCATCGTCGACGAGGTGAGGGCCTCGAACCTCCGCGGCCGCGGCGGCGCCGGGTTCGCCACCGGCCTGAAGTGGACCTTCCTCCCCAAGGACGTCCGGCCGCGCTACCTGTGCGTCAACGCCGACGAGTCGGAGCCCGGGACCTTCAAGGACCGCTACATCATCGAGCACGACCCCCACATGCTCCTCGAGGGGATCGCCCTCACCTGCCTGGCGCTCGACATCCACCTCGCCTACGTCTACATCCGCGGCGAGTTCCCGCGGCAGGCCGGGATCCTCGAGGCGGCGATCGCCGAGGCGCGGGCCGCCGGCATCCTCGGGAAGCGGCTCCTCGGCAAGGTGGACTTCGACCTCGAGGTCCACGTCCACCGCGGCGCCGGCGCCTACA
>DATBLK010000302.1:0-9403 GCA_036555405.1 Anaeromyxobacteraceae bacterium | reverse complement strand
GGCGTCAGCGCGGTGACGGCCGCGGCCGGGCGCCAGGCCGCTGACGTCCGATCAGGCGAACAGGCCGCCGACGCGGTCCCTGAGCCCCTTCGTCAGCGTCTTGAGGACTTCGTCGTTCACGCCGATGAGGGAGCGGCCGATCATCACCACCGCGTCCACGTCCTCGGAGTCGATGGGGCCGACGTAGACGCCGGTCTTCTTGGCGAGGGCGTTGGCGAAGGCCACCGCGTTGGCGAGCGAGGTGCGGTCGGCGTTGTCGTACTCGAGGTTCTCCTGCATGCAGCGCACGACCTGCTCCGGGAACTGCCACTTCTCGGCGATGGCCAGTCCCACGGCGCGGTGGGTCCGGCCCAGGACCTCGACCCACTCGGCCGAGGGGATCCAGCTCCGGTTGTAGAGCTCGGTGGTCTGCCGCTCCGCCTCGAGGAGGAGCGAGGCCACCACCGGCTTGCCGACGTCGTGGAGGAGCCCGGCGAGGTAGGCGGCCTCGGAGTCCGGCTGGCCGGAGAGCGCCAGGACGTCGCGCGCCAGGCTGCCCACCGCCACCGCGTGTTCCCAGACCTTGCGCAGCGCCGCCGCGATCTCCGGGTCGCGCGAGACGTGGACCTTCTGCGAGGTGGCCTCGGAGAGGAGCTGCTTCACGCCGCGGGGCCCGAGCCGGTTCAGGGCGTCGGCCAGGGTGACCCGCCGGCCGCCCACCGAGGCGGCGTTGCCGCCGGCGAGGCGCAGGGCCCGGGCCGCCAGGAAGGGCTCCTGCTCGAAGACCTCGGAGGCCCGCTTCAGCCCCGACTCGCCGTCCCGGAGGATCTCCTGGACGCGGCCCACCACCGTGGGGATGGTGGGGACGAAGAGCTGGTCGGCGCCGATGCGCTTCAGGCAGATCTGCTTCAGCTCGTCGGAGATCTTGGCGGCGCTCATCGGACTTCCCGCGCCCCGCGTCAGGCGGTGGCGGCGCGGGCCTCCTGCACCGTGGCGAACACCCGGATGCCCCTCGTCTCCTCGAACCCGCCCAGGAGCTTCTTCACCTCCGCCGGACCCACCACCGCCATCGCCATGCCCATGTCCTTCGCCTGGGAGGCGACGCCGAGGAGGAGCTTGGGGAGCCGGTCGCCCTGCGCCGGCGCCTGCGCCAGCTCGACGATGACGCTCTCGAAGCAGGCGGCCGCGACCCTGTTCAGCACCTCGGGGAAGAGGGCGGCCAGCCGGCCGAAGTACCTCTCCTGGCGGTCGGCCCTGCCGTTGAAGGCCGAGACCCTGAGGACGTTGTCCTCGCTGGAGAGGAAGTCCTGGTTGTCGAAGTACTGGACCAGGAAGTCGTCGACGCTGTCCTGGGCGAAGGGCTTGTAGAGGACGTCGCCGAATCCCTGGTCCCTGAGCTCCTTGGTCTGGTCGGCGCTGGTCCGCAGCGCCAGGGCCACGAAGGCGGCGTGGGGCTGCAGCACCTTGATCTGCCCGGCGAGGACGTTGCTGTTGACGTCGGGGATCTCGGTGTCGACGACCACCACCCGGTAGACGCGCTCGCGCGCCGCCGCCAGCGCCGACTGGGCGCTGGTGTAGGCGTTCACGGTGACGTGCTGCGGCAGCATCGAGCGGAGGCGCTTGTGGACGTTCTCCATGTCGTCGACGACCATGACGTCGATGAACTGCCTGGCGCCGCCCTCGCGGGGCGAGCCGTCGGCCGCGCCGGCTGCCGGCGCTCCGCCCGGGCTCGAGGCGGCCACGACGTCCTCCTCGCCGCCGCCGCCCTGGAGGACCGTGAGGATCTTGTTGCGCAGCTCCTCGGGCTTGAACGGCTTCAGGATGTAGTCGTCGATCCCGGCCTTCATCGCCGTCGAGACGACGGAGCGCTTCGACTCCGAGGTCAGCATGATGACCGGCGTCCGGTTCCCGGTCTCGCGCAGCTTCTGGAGCATGGTCGGACCGTCCATGTTGGGCATCGTGACGTCGAGGAGCACGAGGTCGAACTGCGCCCCCTCCAGCTTGGCGAGGCCCTGGACCCCGTCCTCGGCCTCCTCGACGTCGAAGCCGAGGTCCTTCACCTGCTTGGCGACGATGGTGCGGACGGCGCGGCTGTCGTCGACGGTGAGCACACAGGGCATGAGTCCGTTCCTCCTAGGCGACGCCCTCGTAGATCCAGAGGCAGAGCCCCAGGGTGTGGGCCTTGAGCACGACCAGGTGCGGGCTCGCCGCCGGCGGCCGGGGCGCCCCGGGTCCCGACGTGATCCGCGGCAGGCCCAGCGCCTGGTTCAGGGCCATCACCGACTTCAGGAGGCCGGCGGTCATGTTCAGGAGCTCGCAGAGCGAGTCGTTCATCATCGCGGAGTCCACCTGCTCCCGGGGGATGGCGAACATCGCCGCGCCGAGCTCGCAGCAGCCCTGCTCGTCGGAGGAGATCCCGACGGTGAGCGGCCGGTCTCCGGGAATGGGGAGGACCGCGGTGCGCCAGCGCAGGCCCAGGCCGTCGGATTTCTGGTCGGGCTCGAAGCTGAGGCCACACATCGTCTTCGTCACGCCGGTGACCAGGGACGCCATCTTCTCGGGGGTCGGGAGGTCGTGCATGGCTGTCGAGGCGCGTCGCCCGGCGGAGGCCCGCGTCGCCGACCTCCGTGCAAGGCTCACGCCCGGCTCCCGGCCTCCGGCGGCGGGGCGGCGCGGCGGTCCCGCGACCCGGGGGCCGCGCCGGGCGCGGCGGCGGGGCCTCGCCGGGGAGGGGCGGCGCCCGGGCCGGCCCTCCGGCGAAGGGCGCGCGGAAACGCCGGAAAGCGGCGGGCCGGGAGGTCGCCGCGCGCGGCGGCCGGCCCGGCCCGGGGCGCGAGGCGCGCGCCTGGCGTCAGGATCTTGACGCGCCGGCGGGGGTGGCCCGGCCGACCCGGACGCGGTCGACACCCGCCGCCCGGCCCCACCCCCGCCCCGCAGCGTCCGCCGCGCGCGGGCGAGATCCCCGCGATCTCGCGGGCCTGACCGGCGGCGGCGTCCCCCCGGCGCAGGGGGGAGAGCGCGGCACATCCGGTGCACCGTCGACGGCGCCGGAGGCGCGCCTCGTGCACATCCTCATCGTCGACGACAGCAAGGCCATGCGCTCCATCGTGATGCGCGCCGTCAAGGCGGCGGGCTTCGACGGCTCGGAGTTCCGGGAGGCGTCCAACGGCTCGGAGGCCCTGGCCTCCATCCGCCGGACGGCGCCCGACCTGGTCCTCAGCGACTGGAACATGCCGGAGATGAGCGGCATCGATCTCCTGAAGGCGCTGCGGGCCGAGGGGAACGCCGTCCGCCTGGGCTTCCTCACCTCGGAGAGCGACCCGGCGATGCGCCAGGCGGCGCTGGAGGCCGGGGCCCTCTTCGTCCTCACCAAGCCCTTCACCGCGGACGCGGTGAAGGCGGCCCTGGGGGCGGTGGCGCGGTGAGGCCGCCCCTCGCTCCCTGCGACTGGCTCGGCGCCCTGGAGGCCGAGTTCGCCGCCCTGGCCACCGGGACGCTGGGCCTCTCGAACGTGAAGGTGGAGGCGCGGCTCGACGCGCCGCCGCCGGCGATGGCCGGCGCCTACCTGGGCCTCCTCGCCCCGTGGGGCGGCGTGCAGCTGGCCCTGGTGTCGGACGCCGACGGCTGCGCCGCCATCGCCCGCGGCCTGCTGGGCACGCTGGCGGGCGAGGCGCTCGAGCCGCCCGACGTCGCCGACGCGGTGTGCGAGGTGGTGAACATCCTCGCCGGCGCGGTGAAGGCGCGCGTCCGGCAGCACGGTCCCCTGCAGATGGGCCTCCCCACCTTCTTCAGGGGCCCGGTCCAGCCGACCGAGCGACTGGGGGTGTGGGCCCTGTCGGTGCGCGCCGGCGACGTGCCGGCGGCGCTGGTGGTCGTGCACCCGCGGAGCTGAGGAGGCCGGTCGCATGCCGCCCGGGGAGCGAACGCCCGCCGCCATCCTCGACGAGGTCGCCGCGCAGGTGATGGCCGCCGACCCCGCCGACGCGGCGGCGGTGCGCCGGCTGGAGGCCCTCCTCCGGGAGCTCGCCCTGGGCGTCGAGGAGGCGGATCCCGCCTCCCTCCGCGCCCGCGCCGGCGAGGCGCTGGCGGCCGTCGGGCGCGTCCTCGCCGCGGAGGGCCCGGGGCGGGCGTCGGAGCTCGACCGGGTGAGCGAGCTCACCGCCGGGATGCAGGAGGCGGTGGCCCGGGCCGGCCGGGGCGCCCGCGCCCCGGCGCCGCCCGCGCCGGCAGCCGGCGGCGCGGGAAGGCCGCTCGTCCTCCCGGAGTGGGGCGACGAGCGCACGCTGCGGGAGTTCGTCTCCGGGGCGCGCGCCTCGCTGGAGGAGATGGAAGCCTCCATCCTGGCGATGGAGAAGGGGAGCGCCGAGGAGAGGGCCGCATTCCGCCGCAAGCTCCACACGCTGAAGGGCGAGGCCGGCATGCTGGCGCTCGAGGACATGGAGCGGGTCACGCACGCGCTCGAGGACCTCCTCGAGACCGGAACGGCCTCGCCGGATCTCGCCGACCGGCTCCTCAAGGTTCGGGACTGGATGTCCCGGGCGCTCGACGCCTACGAGCGCCTCCGGCTCCCCGAGACCGGGGCCGACGCGGTCATCGCCGGCTGGATCGCCGCCGCGTCCCCGGGCGCGCCGCCCCCCGTGCCCCCCGCCGGGACGGGCCCGGCGCCGGAGGCGGGCCCGGGGGATGGGGCGCGCGTCGAGCGCGACGCCGAGACGGTCGGCCTCTTCGGCGAGTTCCTCGGCGAGAGCGCCGACGGGCTCACCCGGGTCGACGAGATCCTGATGACGGTGGAGCGCGAGGGCGCGTCGGCGGACAGCGTGAACAGCCTCTTCCGCGTCTTCCACACCATCAAGGGGACCGCCGGGTTCCTGGACCTGGCGCCGGTCGTCGAGCTCGCCCACGAGACCGAGACGATGCTGAATCGCTGTCGCGACGGGGCCCTGCGCCTCGGCGGCGCGGTCGTCGACCTGGTCTTCGACTCCACCGCGGAGCTCCGCGCCATGCTGGAGGGCGTCCGGGCCGCCGTCGAGCGCGGCACCGCCTTTCCGCGCCCCGTCGACCGGGGCGCCCTGCTCGGGCGGATCGCCGCCGCGTCCCGGGGCGAGCCCCTTCCGGAGAAGCCGCTGCCGCCGGCGCTCCCCGGGGAGCGGCTCGGCGAGGTGCTGCAGCGGCCGCCGGTGGGGATCCCGAGGCACGCCGTCGAGGCGGCGCTGGCGCTCCAGGCGGCGACCGGCAAGAAGCTGGGCGAGCAGCTGGTGGCGGGAAGGGACGCGCGGCCCGACGAGATCGCCCGGGCGCTGCGGGCCCAGGTCCGCGCCGACCGGGACGCCGTCGCCGCCGAGGGGTCGCCGAAGCTGAAGGACGTCATCAAGGTCGACCTCGAGCGCGTCGACAGCCTGGTGGAGATGATCGGCGAGCTGGTGGTCGTCGAGTCCATGGTGGTGAACGCGCCCGAGATCGCGCGGGCCGGCTCCGTCCGGGTCCGCAACATGCTCGGCCAGCTCGCCAAGGTGACCCGCGACCTCCAGGACGTGGGCATGCGGATGCGCATGGTCCCCGTGGCCGGCGTGTTCCAGAAGATGGCCCGGATGGTGCGCGATCTCTCTCGCAAGAGCGGGAAGCAGGTGAAGCTCGTCACCTCGGGCGAGGCCACGGAGATGGACCGGAGCATGGTCGAGCAGGTCGCCGACCCCCTGGTCCACATGATCCGGAACTCGATGGACCACGGCATCGAGCCCCCCGGGGAGCGGGTCGCGGCCGGCAAGCCCGGCACCGGGACCATCCGGCTCTCCGCCTTCCACGAGGGGGGCAAGGTGGTCATCGAGATCGGCGACGACGGCCGCGGGCTGGACCGCCGGCGAATCCTGGAAAAGGCGGTGGAGAAGGGGCTGGTCCCGCCGGCCGAGGAGCTGAGCGAGGCCGAGGTCGACGCCCTCATCTTCGCGCCCGGGTTCTCCACCGCCGCCAGGGTCACGGAGATCTCCGGGCGCGGCGTGGGCATGGACGTGGTGAAACGCAACATCGAGTCGATGCGCGGCCGGGTCCTCATCGCCTCGGCGCCGGGGCAGGGGACGACCTTCAAGATCGTCCTGCCGCTGACCCTGGCCATCATCGACGGGATGCTCGTGGCCTCGGGGCCCGAGCGCTACATCGTCCCCACCCTCTCCATCGTCGAGTCGATCCAGCCCGACCGCTCGATGCTGGTGACCCTCGCCGGCGTGAACGAGATGATGAACCTGCGCGGCGAGATCCTGCCGCTGGTGCGCCTCGATCGGCTCTTCCGCCTCGAGGGCGCCAAGGCCGATCCCACCCAGGCGCTGGTGGTGGTGGTGGAGGGCACCGGGCGGCGCTTCGGGATCGTCGTCGACGAGGTCGTGGCGCAGCAGCAGGTCGTCATCAAGACCCTGGGGGCCGGCCTGGGGGCGACGCCGTTCGTCTCCGGCGCCGCCATTCTCTCCGACGGGCGCGTCGGGCTGATCCTGAACGTGGAGGACATCTCCGCCCAGGTCGACCGCGGCGGCCGGAGCGCCGCCCCGGACGCCCGGACCCGCCGGCGCGCCGAGGCCGCCGCCCGGGCCTGAGGGCTCACCCGTGGAACCGGCACTCTTCCAGCGCTTCGCCAGGCTCGCCCACGACGAGGCGGGCATCGCCCTGCGCGGCGGGAAGGAGGCGCTGGTCCACGCCCGGGTGGCGAAGCGGGTCCGGGCCCTGCAGCTCCCCGACGCGGCCGCCTACCTCGAGCTCCTCGAGCGGCGCGACGACGGAGACGAGCTCCTGCACTTCCTCGACGCCATCTCCACGCACTTCACCGCCTTCTTCCGGGAGAGGGACCACTTCGGCGAGCTGGAGCGGGCGCTGGCGGCGTGGTCGGCGGCGGGCCAGCGGCGCTTCCGGCTCTGGTCCTGCGCCGCCTCGACCGGCGAGGAGCCCTGGTCCATGGCCATGACCGTCCGGGCCATGCCGGCGTCGCGGGAGCTCGACGTCCGGATCCTGGCCACCGACATCGCCGCCGCGACCCTCGCCCAGGCGGAGGCGGGCCACTACGGGTGCGGGCGGGTGGCGCCGATCCCCAGCGCGCTGGCGAGCCGCTTCCTCGACCGGCTCCCGGATCCGTCGGGCGCGGGCGAGGACCGGTACCGGGTCGCCGCGGAGCTCCGCGGCATGGTCGTGTTCCGCCGCCTGAACCTGGCCCGGCCGCCGTTCCCCATGAAGGGTCCGATGGACGTCGTCTTCTGCCGCAACGTGGCCATCTACTTCGACCGGCCGACGCGCCAGCGGCTCTTCTCGGCCATCGAGGGTCTGCTCCGGCCCGGAGGCCTCCTGTGCATCGGCCACACCGAGACCCTGAGCGGCGTCCAGACGGCCCTGCAGATGGAGCGGCCGTCGGTCTTTCGAAAGCCTGGCCGGCGATGAGCATCGTCACCGTCGACATCTCGGACCTCCAGGTCTCGGCCGACCCCGGCGCCACCATCGTCACCTACGCGCTGGGGAGCTGCATCGCCGTCATGGTGCACGACCCGGTGCGCGTCGCCGGGGGCATGATCCACTACATGCTGCCGCTCTCGGAGACCTCGCCGGAGAAGGCGAAGGCGAAGCCGGCGATGTTCGCCGACACCGGCATCCCGCTCCTCTTCCAGACCCTCTACTCGCTGGGCTGCGAGAAGCAGAACCTGGTCGTGAAGGTGGCCGGCGGGGGGGCCCTGTACGACGACAAGGGGCTCTTCAGCATCGGCAAGCGGAACTACACCATCCTCCGCAAGATGTTCTGGAAGGCGGGGGTCATCATCGCCGCCGAGGACGTGGGGGGCGCGAGGTCGCGCACCGCCCGCCTGTCCGTGGGCACCGGCCGCTGCACCGTCTCCTCGCAGGGAGCGGAGGTGGAGCTGTGATCCCCACCGAAGAGATCCTGGCCAGCGTTCGCCAGCTCCCCACGCTCTCCGCCACCACCGTCCGGCTCTGGGCCCTGGTGCGCGACGCGGGCTCGTCGTCGGCCGACTTCGAGCGGGTGATCCGCCCCGACCTCGCCCTCACCGCCAACCTCCTCAGGGTCGCGAACTCCGCCTACTTCGGCCTGAGGACCCGGGTCGAGTCGGTGCGCCACGCCGTGACCATGCTGGGCCTGAAGCGCGTCACCGAGCTCGCCGCCAGCGCATCCCTGGCGCCGGCGATCCCCCGGCACATCCCCGGCTACGAGATGGACGCCGCCGGCTTCTGGCTCCACAGCGTGGCGGTGGCGGTGCTGGCGGAGAAGCTGGCGGTCGCGCTCGGCTGCGGCACGCCGGACATGCTCTTCACCGCCGGGCTGCTGCACGACGTGGGCAAGCTGGCGGTGGCCAGCTACGTGGCCCGGAACGAGGCGCCCATCCGCGATCGGATGCGCGGCGGGCGGCCCTTCGTGCTCGCCGAGCGCGAGGTCCTGGGCCACGACCATGCCGAGGTCGGCGACGCCGTGGCCGAGGCCTGGAACCTGCCGCGGCCGGCGCGCTGGGCCATCCGCTGGCACCACCGGCCCAGCGGCGCCGACGCCGGCGCCACGCTGGTGGCCCTGGTCCACGCCGCCGATGCCCTGGCCCACCAGCTCGGCTTCGGCGCCGACGCCTGGGAGCTGGCCCGGGAGATCGACACCGGGGTGGAGGAACGGCTCGGGGTGAGGGCGCGGCGGCTCGAGGCCGTCGCCAGCGACAGCCTCGAGGCCATTCGAGAGATGGGCGCGCTCTTCCGTGCGCCGGGAGGAGCGGCGTGAGCTACGCGGTCCTGATCGCGGACGATTCGGCCATCGTCCGCAGCATGGTGAGGAAGGCCATCGGCATGGCCGGTCTCCCGGTGAGCGAGTTCCACGAGGCCGCCAACGGCCGCGAGGCGCTGGAGGTCATGTCCCGGCACTGGGTCGACGTCGTCTTCGCCGACCTCAACATGCCGGAGATGAGCGGCGCCGAGCTGCTGGAGAGGATGTCGCAGGACGCGGCCCTGGTCTCCACCCCGGTGGTGGTCGTCTCCTCGGAGCACAGCCAGGCGAAGATCGACGAGCTGAAGCGGAAGGGGATCTGCGCGTACTTGAAGAAGCCGTTCCGGCCCGAGAGCTTCCGCGAGGCGGTCGAGGCGGTCCTGGCCGCCGGCAGGGGAGGCGGCCGTGGCTGAGGCGACCCCCGCCCTCCTCGCCGAGACCCTGGGCGCCACCCTCGAGGAGGCGGCCTTCGTCTTCACCCAGCCCGAGGAGTCCCCGCCGCCGTTCGCCGCCCGGGTGCTGGAGGCCCGCATCGGGTTCAGCGGACCCAGCGCCGGAGAGCTCCGGCTCGTCGCCGACCCGTCGCTGGCCCGGACGCTGGCCGCGAACCTCCTCGGCGAGGAGGAGGGGGCAGGCCTGGAGGCGCGCGCCCCGGACGCCCTCGGCGAGCTCCTCAACATGGTCATCGGCGCCCTGGTG
>DATBLK010000298.1:0-9672 GCA_036555405.1 Anaeromyxobacteraceae bacterium | reverse complement strand
ATGCCCATGGTCCGGGGCGGCACGCCCGCGACCGCGATCGACCGCACCCGGGCGAGGGGCTTCAGCCCGTGGGCCCGGGCGTAGTCGGCGGAGGTGACGAGCACCGCCGCGGCGCCGTCGTTCAGGGGGCTGGAGTTGCCGGCGGTCACCGTGCCTCCCGCCTTGAAGGACGGCTCGAGCCGGGCCAGGGCCTCCAGGCTGGTGTCGCGCCGCGGGCACTCGTCGACCGCGGCCTCGCCCTTCGGCAGCGGCACCGGGACGAGCTCGGCCGCGAAGGCGCCGGCGTCCTGCGCCGCCACCGCCTTGCGGTGGCTCGAGAGCGCGAACCGGTCCTGGGCCTCGCGGGGGATGCGCCCCTCCTCGGCCAGGTTCTCGGCGGTGACGCCGAGCGCGTCGGTGTGGCCGAGCTTCTCCATCCGCCTGTTCACGAAGCGCCAGCCGAGCGCGGTGTCGTAGACGGTGACGTTGCCGCGGGGGAAGGCCCGCTCCGGCCGGGGCATGGCCCAGGGCGCGCGCGACATCGACTCCACGCCGCCGCCGACGTAGACGTGGGCCTCCCCCGCCATCACCGCCCGCGCCGCCGCCGCCACCGCCTCGAGCCCCGAGCCGCAGAGCCGGTTCACGGTGCAGGCCGCCACCTCGAGCGGGAGGCCGGCGAGGAGCGCGCTCATCCGGGCGACGTTGCGGCTGTCCTCCCCGCCCTGGTTGGCGCAGCCCATGTAGACGTCCTCGACGTCGGCGGGCGGCACGCCGGTGCGGCCCAGGAGCGCCTTCAGGGCCACCGCCCCCAGGTCGTCGGGGCGGACGGAGGCCAGGACCCCCCCGTAGCGCCCCATGGGCGTGCGCACGGCGTCGACGATCCAGGCTTCCATGGGCGTGCCTCCTCTACAGGCGGTAGGTGATGCGGACGATGCCAGGGTCGGGACCCGGGGAGAGCTGGAAGCCGCCGAAGCGCTGCGCCAGCCGGAGCATGGGCTCGTTGTCGGCGAGGACGTCGCCCGACATCTGCCGGGTGCCGCGGCTCCGGCACCAGGCGATCATCTTCTCGAGGAGCCTCGTCCCCAGCCCCTGGCGCTTCATGTCGGAGCGGACCACCAGGGCGAACTCCGCGACGTCGTTGTCCGGGTCGGTGACGGTGCGGACCACGCCGGCCGTGGCCTCGCGCCCCGGGGCGTCGCGCAGGGTGGCGACGAAGGCCATCTCGCGGTCGTAGTCCACCTGGGTGAGACGCGCCAGCTCGCTGTGCGGCATGGACCGCACGTAGTGGAAGAAGCGGAAGTGGCTGTCGGCCGGGGAGAGGCTGGTCATGAACTCGTGGTGCGCCGGCTCGTCCTCGGGGCGGATGGGGCGCAGCAGGACCTCGCGGCCGTCCCGGAGCCGGGCCGCCTCCTCCAGCGCCCTGGGGTAGGGCCGGATGGCGAGGCGGTCGGCGCCCTCGGGCCCGGGCCGGGCCACCCGGACGAAGGCGTCCACGACCAGGACCCCGTCGGCGTCGGCGAGCAGCGGGTCGACGTCCACCTCCACCACCTCGGGGAGGTCGGCGAGGAGCTGCGACACCTTCACCAGCGCCAGGCAGAGCGCGTCGAGGTCCACCGCGGGCCGGCTCGGGCTGGCCTCCAGGAGCGCGGCGACGCGGGACCGGCCCACGAGCTGCCGGGCCAGGGGCAGGTTCAGCGGCGGCAGGCCCACGGCGACGTCGCGGAAGGGCGCGGCCTCGGCCCCCTCGCCGAAGAGGACCACCGGCCCGAAGAAGGGATCGACCGCCGCCCCGACGAACAGGGCCCGGGCGTGGCGGCGCGGCGGCACCCGCTGCAGCGCGAAGCCGGTGAGCCGGGCGTCCGGCCGCAGGCGCGAGAGCCGGGCCGTGAGCGTGCGGGCCGCCGCCTCCACCTCCTCCTCCGCCTCCAGCGCCAGCGCCACCCCGCCGACCTCGCGCTTTCGCCGGATGTCGGGGGAGCGCGCCGAGAGCTCCACCGGGAAGCCCATCTCGCGCGCTGCCCGCGCCGCCTCGGCCGGCGTCGCCGCGGCCCGGGTCTCCACCGCCGGCAGGCCGTAGGCGGCGAAGAGCGAGGCGCGCTCCGGGGCGCGGAGCCAGTCGCGCCCGTCGGCCATGGCCCCCTCCACGACCCGGCGCGCCGCCGCCGGGTCGGGCCGGAACTCGTCGGGAACCGAGGGCGGCGTCTGGATGAGGGCCTCGTGGGCGCGCCGCTGGCTCACCGCGAAGCGGAAGGCGCGCGCCGCGTCGATGGGCGTGGCGAAGGTGGCGAGGCCGGCGTCCACCAGCAGGCGGCGCGCCGGCGCCAGGGTCTCGCCGCCGGCCCAGCAGGTCAGCACCTGGCCGCCCTTCTCCTTCGCCGCCTGGATCACCGCCCGGGCGGCCTCGGTGCTGCTCGCCAGGGCGGTGGCGGTGTGGACCGCGAGGACGGCGTCGTACTCGCCGCCCTCCAGGAGGATGGAGAGCACCTCGCCGTAGCGCGAGCCCGGGGCGGCGACGTCGACGTCGAGCGGGTTCGCCACCGCCGCGCCCGGGGGCAGGGCGGCCCGGAGCCGGGCCGCCGTCGCCTCCGAGGGCGGCTGCAGCCGGAGGCCGCCGTCGTGGAGCGCGTCGGCCGCCATGACGCCGGCCCCGCCGCCGTTCGACACCACGGCCAGGCGGTCGCCGCGCGGCGGCCGGGCGGTCGCCAGGGTCTCGACCGCGCCGAAGAGCTCCTCGAGGTCGTGGACCCGCAGGATGCCGGCCCGGCGCAGCGCGGCGTCGAAGACCGCGTCCGGCTCCACCAGCGACAGGGTGTCGGCCGAGGGCGCGACCCCCGATCCGCTCCCCGGGGGACGGCGGCCGGCCTTCACCGCCAGGACCGGCTTGTTCCGCGCCGCCCCCCGGGCCGCCGCCATGAAGGTGCGTCGCTCCCGCAGCGACTCGATGTAGAGGAGGATGGCGCGGGTGTCCGGGTCGCTCCCGAGGTAGTCGAGGACCTCGCCGAAGCCGATGTCGGCGGCGTCGCCCAGGGAGACGAAGTGGGAGAAGCCCACGCGCCGCGGCGCCGCCCAGTCCAGGATCAGCGTCCCCATGGTGTCCGACTGCGAGACGAACCCCAGCGTCCCGGGCCGCACCTTGATGCGCGAGAAGCTGGCGTCGAGCCCGATCCCGGGGACGATGACGCCCAGGGTCGCGCCGCCGAGGAGGCGCATCCGGTGCGCCCGCGCCGCCTCGAGCGCGCGGTCCTGGAGGCTCCTCCCGCCGGAGGTGGCGCCGAGGCCGCGGGCCACCACCACCGCGGCCCGGGTCCCGCGTGCGCCCAGCTCGTCGACGAGCCCGGGGATGGTCTCGGCGGGCGTGCACAGGACCGCCAGGTCCGGCGCCCTCGGCAGGCTGGCGACGTCCGGGTAGGTGAGGACGCCGGCCACCGCCTCGTACCGGGGGTTCACGGGCATCACCGGCCCCTCGAACCCGGCGGCGAGGAGGTTCCGCATGATGACGTAGCCCACCTTCTGGGGCCGGTTGTTGGCACCCACCACCGCCACCGAGCGCGGGCGGAAGAGCCGCTCCAGGTAGACGGTGCTCACCGCCGCTCCCCGGGCTCCCGCGGGTGGAAAGGTTTGTGCCCGGCGCGCGGAGGGGGTAGATACTGGTAATGATGCACCAGAATCCGGAAACTACCCCGGACGTGCGGGTGCGCACCGCCAGGCCCGGCGACCTCCCCACCGTGGTGGCGCTCGACGCCGAGACCTCCGGTCTGGAGAAGGCCGGCTACTGGAAGAAGCGCTTCGCCTGGTACGCGGGCGGGCATCGGGACCGGTTCTTCCTCATCGCCGAGGCGGAGGGCGCGCCGGTGGGCTTCATCGTCGGCGAGGTGCGCGCCTGGGAGTTCGGCTCGCCGCCGAGCGGCTGGGTGTTCGCCATCAGCGTGAAGCCGCAGGCGCGGCTCCACGGCCTGGGGACGGTCCTCCTCGACGCCCTCTGCGCCCGCTTCCGCAAGGCGGGGGTGCACCAGGTCCGCACCATGCTGGCGCGGGACGCGCAGCTCCTCATGTCCTTCTTCCGGAGCCAGGGAATGATGGCCGGCCCGTTCATCCAGCTGGAGAAGGCGCTCGAGCCATGAGGCTGCAGACCGCCACCCGGATCGCCATCTACGCGGTCCTCGACCTCGCCGCCGACCCGGCCCGCCAGCTCTCCTCGGCGCAGATCGCCGGGCGCTTCGGCGTCTCCGGGAACCACCTCTCCAAGGTCCTGCGGGTGCTGGGGCGCGTCGGCCTCGTCGAGGCGCTGCGCGGCGCCGGCGGCGGCTATCGCTTCCGCGGCAACGCCAAGCGGCTCACGCTCCTCGACGTCATCCGCCTCTTCGAGGACGTGGGGCCGGGGGGCGAGCCCGGCGAGCCGGCGGCGGCCACCGCCGAGGGGCACGCGGTGCGCCGGGTCCTCGACGAGATCGACGACACCGCGCAGGCCACGCTCTCCTCCATCACCGTGGCCACCATGCTGAAGCTCGTGGAGGCGGAGCGGCGCGCCGGCGCCCCTGGCCGCCCCGCCGGCCGCGCCGCGGCGCGGGCCCTGGCTCGCGTCGCCGGGTAGGCCGCAGACCCCGTGCACGAGCCCGAGCCCGGGCCCGGTCGATTCGGGCTCGCTCACGGGCGCGGGCTCGTTCACGGGATCCGTTCAGCCGGGGGCTGCCCTCACGACGAGAACGCCGGGATCCCCGTCTGGGCGCGGCCCAGGATGAGGGCGTGGATGTCGTGGGTGCCCTCGTAGGTGTTCACCGCCTCGAGGTTCATCACGTGGCGGATGACGTGGAACTCGTCGGCGATGCCGTTGCCGCCGTGCATGTCGCGGGCGGCGCGGGCGATGTCCAGCGCCTTGCCGGCGTTGTTCCGCTTGATGAGCGAGATCATCTCCGGCGCCTCGCGGTGCTCGTCCATGAGCCGCCCCACCCGCAGGGCGGCCTGCAGGCCCAGCGCGATCTCGGTCTGCATGTTGGCGAGCTTCCACTGGATGAGCTGCGTCGCCGCCAGCGGCCGGCCGAACTGCTTGCGCTCCAGGGTGTAGGCCCGCGCCGCCTGCCAGCAGAACTCGGCGGCGCCCATGGTCCCCCAGGCGATGCCGTAGCGGGCGCGGTTCAGGCAGCCGAACGGCCCCTTCAGGCCAGCGACCCCGGGGAGGAGGTGCGACTCGGGCACCTCCACGTCGTCCATGGCGATCTGGCCGGTGGAGGAGGCCCGCAGGCTGAACTTCCCCTCGATCTTGGGAGCGGTGAGCCCCTTCATCCCCTTCTCGAGCAGGAACCCGCGGATCTGGCCCTCGTCGTCCTTGGCCCAGACGACGAAGAGGTCGGCGATGGGCGAGTTCGTGATCCAGGTCTTGGTGCCGTTCAGCACCCATCCGCCCGGAGCGCGCCGCGCCCGGGTGCGCATGCTGCCCGGGTCGGAGCCGGCGTCGGGCTCGGTGAGGCCGAAGCACCCCACGACCTCGCCGCTGGCGAGGCGCGGCAGCCACTTCTGGCGCTGCGCCTCGCTTCCGTAGGCGTGGACGGGGTACATGACCAGGCTCGACTGCACGCTCATCGCCGAGCGGTAGCCGGAGTCCACGCGCTCCACCTCGCGGGCGATGAGGCCGTAGACCACGTAGGAGGCGCCGGCGCAGCCGTAGCCCTCGATGGTGGGCCCGAGCATCCCCAGCGCGCCCATCTCCGCGAGGATCTCCCGGTCGAACCGCTCCTTGCGGTTCGCCTCGAGCACCCGGGTCATGAGCTTCTCCTGGCAGTAGGCGCGGGCCGCGTCGCGCACCTGCCGCTCGTCCTCCTGGAGCTGGCCGTCGAGAAGGAGCGGGTCCTCCCAGCGGAAGGCGGCCTCGGTCTTCGCCATGCGCTTTCTCCTCGTCGCGTCGGCCGGCAGGATACCCGGGCCGGCTGTTGACAGCGATAAGCTGATTCTGGTACTGCTTTACCAGTTTACCCCGAGGGCCGTCAACACGCGCCAGGGATCGACCGGGTCCAGGCGACGGCGAGGAGGTCCGGTGACCCCGCACCGCTGGGTGATGAAGGCCGTGGGCCAGCCGATGGAGCGCGAGCCCCTGGAGCTCGCGGACCCCTCGCCGGGCGAGGTGCTCGTCGAGGTCGCCGGCTGCGGCGTGTGCCACACCGACCTCGGCTACTTCTACGACGGCGTCCGCACCAACCACCCCCTTCCCCTGGCCCTGGGCCACGAGGTGAGCGGGCGCGTGGTCCGCGCCGGCCCCGGCGCCGAGGCCTGGGCAGGAAGGGCGGTCGTGGTCCCGGCGGTGATCCCCTGCGGCGAGTGCGACGCCTGCCGCCGCGGCAAGGCCACCATCTGCCCCTCGCAGAAGATGCCGGGAAACGACATCCCCGGCGGCTTCGCCACCCACCTCGCCGTCCCGGCGCGGGGCCTCTGCCCGGTGGACGAGGAGCGGATGCGCCGCGCCGGCCTCGCCCTCGCCGACCTCTCGGTGGTCGCCGACGCCGTCACCACGCCCTACCAGGCGGTGGTGCAGGCGGGGGTCGGGCCGGGGCAGCTCGCCGTCGTCGTGGGCGTGGGCGGCGTCGGCTCCTACTGCGCCCAGATCGCCGCGGCGGCGGGCGCCCGGGTGGTCGCCGTCGACGTCGACCCGGCGAAGCTCGGCCCCCTCGAGGCCCAGGGCGTGGCCAGGGGGATCGACCCCCGGAAGCTCGACCCCAAGGGCCTGAAGAAGGAGGTCTCCGCCTTCGCCAAGGCGAACGGCCTGCCGGCCCGCGAGTGGGCCATCTTCGAGTGCTCCGGCACCGCCGCCGGCCAGGCGACGGCCTTCGGCCTCCTGGTCCACGGCGCCACGCTCGGCGTGGTGGGCTTCACGATGGACAAGGTCGAGGTCCGGCTCTCGAACCTGATGGCCTTTCACGCCCGGGCCCTGGGGAACTGGGGCTGCCCGCCGGAGCTCTACCCGGCGGCGCTCGACCTGGTGCTCGACGGGAAGGTGAAGGTCGCCCCCTTCGTCGAGCGCCGCCCGCTCGCCGAGATCAACCGCGTTCTCGACGACGTCCACGCGCGCCGCATCACCCGCCGCGCCGTCCTCGTCCCCGCCTAGGAGGGCACCCGCCATGCCCCACCCGACCGATGCCGTGGTCTCCACCACCGCCCCCGCCGAGCTGAAGGACCACGACCTCGCCCCGCGAACCGACGGGCAGGTCCGCCTCGAGAAGCGGCCGGTGCGCCACCCGGACGGGCGCGAGGTGCCGGGCCTCTTCAACGCCTGGATCGTCCTCGACAACCCGTCCCAGTTCAACTCCGACACCACCGAGATGGTGAAGCAGGTGATCCTCGCCTTCCGCGCCGCGTCCAACGCGCGCGACGTGGTGGCGGTGGTCTTCACCGGCGCCGGCGACAAGGCCTTCTGCACCGGCGGCAACACCAGGGAATACGCCGAGTACTACGCCGGGAACCCGCAGGAGTACCGGCAGTACATGCGGCTCTTCAACGACATGGTGAGCGCCATTCTGGCCTGCGACAAGCCGGTGGTCTGCCGCGTGAACGGGATGCGCATCGGCGGCGGCCAGGAGATCGGGATGGCCTGCGACTTCTCGGTGGCACAGGACCTGGCCCGCTTCGGCCAGGCCGGCCCCAAGCACGGCTCGGCGCCGGTCGGCGGGGCGACGGACTTCCTCCCGGTGCTGGTGGGCGTGGAGCGGGCCATGGAGTCGGCGGTGCTGTGCGAGACCTGGTCGGCGCACCGCGCCTGCCGCGAGGGGATGATCACCGACGTCGTGCCGGCGCTGAAGGTGGACGGCAAGTTCGTCCCCAACCCCCTGGTGGTCACCGACCGGCTGGTCGACGAGTGGGGGCGCATCGTCCACGGCGAGCCCCGGACCGGCGCGGCGCTGGAGGAGGGCAAGGCGCTGCTCCGGCGCGGCGCCGTCGACCTCTCGCTCCTCGACGAGAAGGTCGAGCAGCTCTGCGGCAAGCTGCTCCTCACCTTCCCGGAGTGCACCACCAAGACGGTCGAGGAGATCCGCAAGCCCAAGCTCGACGCCTGGAACGCGAACAAGGAAGACGCCCGCGCCTGGCTGGCGCTGAACATGATGGCCGAGGCCCGGACCGGGTTCCGGGCCTTCAACGAGGGGACCAAGGAGAACCGGGAAGCCGACTTCGTGGCGCTGCGGCTGGCGCTGGCGCGCGGCACGCCCTGGTCGCCCGAGCTCGTCGAGAGCCTGCTCCCGGCGGCGCGGAAGGGGGCCCGATGAGCGACGCGCCCCTGAAGTCCTGGCGCGAGCGCGACGGCCGGCTCCTCCGGCTCCGGCTCTCGCGCCCCAAGGCGAACATCGTCGACGCGCAGATGATCGCCGCGCTCGACGCCGCCTTCGCCGAGGCCGCGGCCGCCCCGGCGGCGGGGGCGCCGGCGCTGCGCGGGATCCTCCTCGACGCCGAGGGGCCGCACTTCTCCTTCGGCGCGAGCGTGGAGGAACACCTCCCCGACCGGGCCGCGGCCATGCTCCGCGGCCTCCACGCCCTGGTCCTGCGGATGCTCGGCCACCCGCTCCCGGTGCTGGTCGCCATCCGCGGCCAGTGCCTGGGCGGCGGCCTGGAGGTCGCGGCCGCCGGCCACGTCCTCTTCGCCGCGCCGGAGGCCAGGCTCGGCCAGCCGGAGATGGTCCTGGGCGTCTTCCCGCCGGCGGCCTCCTGCCTGCTCCCGGAGCGCGTGGGCCGCGCCGCCGCCGAGGACCTCCTGCTCTCGGGCCGGTCGATCGACGGCCGCGAGGCGCACCGCCTGGGCCTGGTGAGCGCCGTGGCCGACGACCCGGAGGCGGCGGCCCTGGCCTGGTTCGACGAGCACCTGGCCCGCAAGTCGGCCGCCGCGCTGCGCTTCGCCACCGCGGCGGCGCGGGTGGACCTGGTGGAGCGCGTGGCTGCCAAGCTCGCGCGCCTGGAGCAGAGCTACCTCGGCGGCCTGATGTCGACGCGGGACGCGCTCGAGGGGCTCCGGGCCTTCCTCGAGAAGCGCCCGCCGCGCTGGGAGGATCGCTGATGGCCTCGCCGCACCCCACCGCGCCGATCGTGGCGCGCTGCCAGGAGCTCTTCGACGACCTCGACTTCGCCGTGCCCCGCGCCTGGAAGCAGGCGGAGCCGGGCCGGAGGGTCGTCGCCTACATGCCGATCTACGTGCCCCGCGAGCTCATCCACGCCGCCGGGATGCTGCCGGTCGGGATCCTCGGCGGCGGCGAGAACCTCGAGGTCATCCACGGCGACGCCTACTACCAGAGCTACATCTGCCGCATCCCGCGGAGCACGCTCGAGCTGGGGATGACCGGCCGCCTCGCCTTCGTCGACGGTTTCCTCTTCCCCTCGATCTGCGACGTCATCCGCAACCTCTCGGGGATCTGGAAGCTGAAGTTCCCCGACGTCTACGTCCGCTACTTCGACGTGCCCCAGAACTACGTCGACGGCGTCGGCGGCGAGTACTACGTGCAGGAGCTCCGGGAGCTGAAGGAGGGGCTGGAGCACCTCGCCGGCCGCCCCGTCTCCGACGAGGCGCTGCGGGCCTCCATCGCCGTCTACAACCAGAACCGCCGCCTGACGCGCGAGCTCTACGAGCTCCGGTCGAAGACCCCCTGGGTCGCCCCCTCCTCCGAGGTCTACCTGGTCATGCGCGCCGGGATGGTGCTCCCGGTGGAGGAGCACAGCGCCCTGGTG